>DASUFX010000790.1:0-29599 GCA_036274355.1 Kofleriaceae bacterium
ATCTTCAAGCACTCGTCACGCGTGCTGCAGGTCGCGCTCCCCGACGTCTACGTGCAGCCGCGCCGTCCAGGTCGCCTGCTACTCGCGAACTGCATCGAGAAGGGGCGGCTCGCGCCGGCAGTGATCGTCGGCCGCGATCTGATGACCGGCTATCGCGATACCGAGATCGCCGCGTCGGTCGGCTCGATGATCGCGCTGCTCCGGCCGACCTATTATCTCAAGCTCACCCTCACCAGCGCCGACGAGCTCGAGGCCGCGCTCACTGCAGCTGCGTTGATCGTCGGTCAGAAACGAACGTACCGGCCGCAGCTCGAACCGATGATCGCCGCGATCGCAGCCGAGCTGCCGAAGCGACTCACCCGGGCGACCGGCGAAGCGCTGATGCAGCTCGTGCATCGCCTGGCCGAGCAACCGGATCTCGCGCGCTGGCGCAATGCAGTTGATGTCGCCTCTCAGCGCGCCGCGCTGCTCATTTCGGGCGATCTCGCTGCGACCGCGCGCATGATCTCGAGCGAGGCGGCCGCACCGGGTGGCACCCGTCCGAACCAGCGCGTGCAGGAGCTTGTCGCCTATTCGGTTTCGCCTGCCTACTTCGAGGCCCGCCGCCACCTCGGTGTTAACGTCGAATAGAAAAGGGCCGCGAGTTTGCGACTCGCGGCCCTGTTGAGGATCAGACAGGATTCTCGATCAGCTCGCTTCGGCTTCCATCGCCGCGGCAGGCGCCGTCGACACGTCGATCGATGGCAGCGCGACGTGCGGTAGACCACCGTGACCGATCGCATCCGCCTCGTGGTAGCCGGCTTCGCCGTGGTCGATCTCGTCGAGACCCGACTCCTCTTCCTCGGCGCTCGGGCGTAGGCCGATCGCGAACTTCACGAGGTAGGCGATGGCAGCCGTACCGCCGATCGACAGACCCATCGTGATGCCGACGGCCTTGAGCTGCTCGAGCCAGAGCCCGTTGTGGAGCAACGAGGCGAGGTTCGTGTTGAGGTTGCCGTTGATGTCGGGCGACGCGAACACGCCGGCGAGGATCGCGCCGATCGTGCCGCCGACGCCGTGCACGCCGAATGTGTCGAGCGCGTCGTCGTACTTGAAGATCGCCTTGAGCTTCGTGACCGCGAGGTACGGCACGACGCCGGCGATGATACCGATCAGAATCGCGCTCGACGCCGAGACGAAGCCAGCGGCCGGCGTGATCACGACGAGACCGGCGACAACACCGGAGCAGAAGCCGAGCACGGTCGGCTTGCCGCGCGTCACCCACTCGAGCGCCGGCCACACACCACCGGCGATCGCGGCGGCAAGCGTGGTCGAGACGAACGCGTTCGCGGCGATGCCGTCGGCGGCGACCGCGCTACCTGCGTTGAAGCCGTACCAGCCGACCCACAGCATGCCGGTACCGACGACCGTCAGCACGAGGCTGTGCGGCATGAACGCGCGCTTACCGAAGCCGGTGCGCTTACCGAGGATCAAGCACAACACGAGGGCCGACCAGCCCGACGACATGTGGACGACGGTGCCGCCCGCAAAGTCGATTGCCTTGATCTTCGCAGCGGCGTTCCACACGCCGTTCATCAGACCGTCGACGCCCCACACCATGTGCGCGAGCGGGATGTAGATGACAAACATCCAGAGCGCAACGAAGGCCATCACCGCCGAGTACTTCATGCGCTCGGCGATCGCGCCGACGATCAGTGCCGGCGTGATGATGGCGAACATCATCTGGAACATTGCAAAGATGTTCTGTGACACCCATGCGGCGTAGTCGCCGTTGGGTGCCGCTGTGACGCCGTTGAACAGCGCCATGCCCGTGCCGCCGAGCACCGCGTTGCCTTTCGAGAACACGAGGCTGTAGCCGATCGCCCACCATATAAGGGTGACGAGCGCGGAGCAGCCGAAGCACTGGGCGAGCACCGACAGCACGTTCTTGCGGCGCACGAGGCCGCCGTAGAACAGCGCGAGCCCCGGCAGCGTCATGAACAGCACGAGCGCCGTCGAGATCATCATCCAGCCGTTGTGGCCGGGACCCGACGTTGCAGCGAGCGCGCCGCCGTTCGCATCAGGCGCGCTGTTCGTCACATACGCCTCGAGGTTTGCGAGGCGCTGCTCGACGGTGGGCGCGTCGGCGGCGGGCGCTGCGGCTTCGGCGTATGCCGCACCGCCAAAGATCGCCATCAACATCCAACCAACAACCCAGGCTGAAACGGTTCGTCTGATCCTCATGCGTATGACGCTACCCGCCGTAGGTTTCCAACTCGTAACGGGCTCGCAAAATGTCTGTGCATTCGCATAGAACGAACGTCAAAGCGAAAGAGATACGGCTAAGCAACGTTCACGAAACCCGCAAAGTGCAGGGTTGGATGCCATGCCCCGATCCAACGTCTCACCATCCCTGCTCGCTGTTCTACGCGCGTGTGTGATCGCTTCGATCGCGCTCGCCCAACCCGCGTTCGCTGACGACGCGGTTCCGAAACCGACGGCAGCGCCGACCGAGCTCGCAGCAGCTCCGGATCCCGCCGAAGCGACCGCGGGCCCCGTCATCTCGACGACAACCGACACCGGCGCGCCGAAAGTCGAGGAACCACCGGCGTCGCGTTTTCCGCGTTCGGTGATCGCGCGTCCGCTGACGCTGCCGAAAGGTCTCGCGATGCTCGGTGCCGATGCGACCGCGAACCATGACTTCAGTGCAATGGGCGGCGCGCCGATCGTCGGCTACGGATTCACCGACGACTTCGAAGTCCAGGTGCCGTACTCGTTCGCGACGAAGGAGTTCGAAGCGAAAGGCAGCGTCGCCGTCGACGCCGGCTACAAGCTGCTGCGCGGCGCAGCAGACGGCAAGCTCGAGGCGATCGCGCGCGTGCGCGGCGGCTACAACGCGCTCGATAGCGTCGCGACACCGCTGCTCGCGGGTGTTCACGTCCAGTACAACTTCACGCCGACGATCGCGATCATCTCGGGCTACGCGGGCACGGAACAGATCCGCGTCTCGCTCTCCGAGGATGCGATGATGGCGAAGCCGATCGACATCAGCCTACCGATCGCGCTCGGCTATCAGCCGACGCCGGAGCTCTATCTCCAGCTCGACACCAAGCTCGCGCAGATCAACCTGCACGACTCGGCGAATGCGTTCATCGGCGCGGACACGACGCCGGCGGCCCTCACGGTCGTCTACAACGTGATCAACGCGCTCGATGTTCAGGCGGCGATCGCGACCGACCTGTCGAATAGCCCCGGCGATGCGCTGTCGTTCCTCGTCGGCGCTCGCTACTACGCGGGCCAGCTCTAGAGCACGCTACATGGCGCGCGAGGGATGGCGCGCGCGATTGGCACCTCACGAGTGATTTCGTGCAGGACGGCGGCGGCGTTCGCTCACGCCGGGGCCATGCGAAAGTTAAAGCCGGCCGGCGGTCTGCAAGGTCGCGAAGAAGGGCAGCGCTTCCTGCACGAGATCGAGGCGGGGATCGAGCTGCTTGCCGATGCCCTCGGTCACCGCGATTGCGACGTTGCACATCGTGTAGACCGGGTTCACGCGCACGCGATGACGCCGCAGGATGTTGAACATGTCGAACGCGACCGTCGAGACCTGCACCTCGCCGAGCGCCTTGCCGAGATAGCGGCCGACGAACTCGTCGACCTCGCGCTCGTACGCGGCGTAGTCCGGGACGTGCGCCGACGGCGACAGATCGGCCATCAGCTTCGCCATGATCTTGCCGTTACCGCCGGCCCAGCCCGCGAAGAACTGCGCGAACGCGCGACGTGCGGCCTCGTCGAGCTCGGCAGTGAGACCGAGGTCGAGGATCACGACTCGGTCGCGCTCGTCGACGAGGATGTTGCCGGGATGGAGGTCGGCGTGCACGAAACCGTCGGCGAACACCATCTTGAGCAGCGTGCGGAAGCCGACGCGTGCGAGCCGCGTGGCGTCGGTGCCTTGCTTCGCCGGCGCATCGAGCACCTTGACGCCGTGTACGAAGCCCATCGTGAGCACGCGCCGGCTGCACAGCGCTTCGTGCAGCGGTGGAAACGTGATGTCAGGATCGCCGGCGAACATCTCGGTGAATCGCTTGTTGTTCGCGGCCTCGATGCGGAGATCGATCTGCGCGCGGATCGCGCGACCGAACTCGGTGACGCTTTCGACCGGCGCGAGCAGGCGTAGCGACGGTACGACCGCGATCACGTGCGCGAACATCCGCATCACCGTGAGGTCGAAGCGCACGATGTCGTCGAGACCGGGTCGCCGCACCTTGACCGCGACCTCCGCACCCGACGGCAGCGTCGCGCGATGAACCTGAGCGACCGACGCCGACGCGATCGGCGCCGGATCGAAGCTCGCGAACAGCTCGCTGATCGGTTTGCCGAGATCCTCGGCGATCGTGCGCTCGACGTTGCGCTGGCTGAACGCGCCGACGTTGTCCTGCAGTCGCGTCAACGCACGGATGATGTGCGGCGGGAACAGGTCTGGCCGCGTCGACATGATCTGGCCGACCTTGACGAACGTCGCGCCCAGCGCGATCAGCAGCGACGCGAGGCGCTTCGCGAACCAGTCCTGACGCGCTGCTTGGCCGCGAAAGCTCACGAGCAGGCCGAGCCAGCCGAACAGCCACCACAGCCCGTGCAGCAACAGGATGACGGTGACCCAGAGGCCGCGACCGACAAAGCGCAGCGCGAGCATCGCCGGACGTTATACATGCTACATCGCTCGGGTGGCGAGTCTGTATGACGTAACGACACCCACCGGCGACGGCACCTTGCTCGTGCGCGAGGGCTGGCGCCAAGGTCGCGGCGCATACGGTGGTCTGACGATCGCCGCTGCAATCCGCGCGATCGAGCAACGCGTCGCCGATCCTCGGCGCAAAGTACGTACGGTCACCGCCGAGATTCCGGGGCCGACGTTACCGGGCGAAGCGGCATTTTCCGTCGACGTTTTGCGCAGCGGCAACTCGGTCACCGTCGCGCGCGCCGCGCTCTCGCAGGCCGGCGAAGTCACCACACATGCGGTCGCCGTGCTCGCCGCGTCGCGGCCCGTGCCCGATCCGCCGACGTGGCGCGACGTCGCAAGGCCGGCGTCTCCGCCGTGGCAGGACATCGACCCAATACCGCGCGGCGGCCCGTTCCCCGAGTTCGCGCAGCATTTCGAGTACCGCATCGTCAGCGGTGCAGCGGGTAGCGGTGGCACCGCGCAAACGATCGGCTGGGTGCGGCCGCGCGAGCCGGGTGCGTCCCGCGATGCGGCGTACATCGCTGCGCTCATCGATGCCTGGTGGCCGGCGATGCTGGTGCGCACAGGTGCCATGCGACCGCTCGGCACGATCGCGTACACACTCGAGCTCGTCGACGATCTCGTCGAGACAAGCGATGCGCCGTTGCTTTATCGCGGCACGGTACCGATTGCAGGCGACGGCTACTTCCTCGAGACACGGGAGCTGTGGACCGACGATGGTCGGTTGCTCGCGCTCAATCATCAGACGTTCGTCGTGATCCGCTAGCGGCTACTGAAACATCGTCGGGCCGCTGACGATCGAGTTGTCGGGCCACACCGCGTTGAAGTACGCGGATACATCGACGGCCCAGTCGCCGGCGATCGCTTGCTCCTCGGTGATCGAAGCCATCGCGAAGCCGCCACCACCGACCGCAAATGTCTGCAACGCAGCGCTCGGCAGCTTGCCGGTTCCCGCGCTCGCGTCGAAGCGGCAGAAGATGCGCTGGTCGGCCATCGAGCTGTTGAGCGCGACTTGCACCTTGCCGCTGCCACCGCCGCTCCAGCTGACGGTGAGATCCTGTCCGCGATTGACCACGAGGTACGGCGACGCCATCGGCGGCTTCGCGGGCGCCGTGATCGTCGCTTTCGCCGGTGCCTTGATCGACTTCGTGAGCGCCGGAACCATCGCGCCGGTGGTCGTGAACGTGATCGTCTCGCCGCCGTTGAACAGCGGGTTCGCGACCATGAACGTCTCGTACTGGCCCAGCGCGTTTGGCATCAGCGTGATCGCTTGCGCCGCGCCAGCGATCGTGACGGTGCCGCCGCTGATCGTTGCCGGTTGCATGGTCACGCACGTGTAGACGGTGCACGGATCGATGCGTTTCGTCTGGGTGCAATAGGCGCCGCTCGCCCAGAATCCTGCGCCCGCGGTTCCGCCGCGCGTCGGCGTGCCCGGTGTGTTTTCGGCGTCGTAGCTCTGGATCTGGAGATAACCGGAATGCGAGGTCTGCGGCATCGCGTCCGTTCCGACGTCGTCGCCGCCACCCCCACCACCGCTGCCACTGCATGCAGCAAGAAGCACAAATGCGAATCGCATCCGGCGAGAATACTCGCGATCAAGGCGGGTGGTTGCGGGATAATGCTCGACGGTGAGGAGCGGATGGCTCGCGGTGATCTGGCTCGTCGGCGGCTGCCGATCGGGTTTCGATGATCTGTCGGACGCGCGAGGACGCGGCGACGCGAACGACGCACGGGGCGACACCGGCACTGTTCTCGATGACGCCAGCGATGGCTCGACGGATGGCAGCGTGCCGCTCACGTGCACCGGCCGCACACCGATCACCGGGCAAACCTGGTGGGTCGCGACGACCGGCAACGACAGCAACGCCGGAACACAAGCATCGCCAGTCGCCACGATCACGAAAGCGGTGACACTCGCGAGCGCGACCGGCGGCACCGTCGTCGTGACGCCCGGCGCCTACACGGCCGAGCCCGGCGGCGAGCTCACGATCATGACGACGAAGCCACTGCGCGTCGTCTCCGAACAGCGGTACCGCGCGTCGGTGCCACGCATTGTGTGCCAGACCTGCACCGATCTCACGATCGAGAGCTTCGAGGTCGGTGGTGCGAGCCTGCCTGCCATCTCGCTCAACGGCGGCGCGCGCGTCACGGTGCTCGACAATGTCGTGCACGACAGCGGCTCGGCCGGCATTCGCGTGACGAGCTCGGCGGACACGATCGCGGTGATCGGCAACCTCGTGTACGACAACGCGGCCACCGACATTCACTTCAACGTCACCTCGAACATCACGGTGCGCGGCAACATCGTGTTCAACGCGACGGTCTCACCGAACGGTCTCTCCAAGATCTGGCTCGAGGCCGCTGCTACCGCGATCGTCGACGGCAACATCGTGTTTCGCGAGCGCGGGAACGACAACGCGTACGGTGTGATCTCGCTGCGTGCGACGAGCGCGACAACGATCGAGAACAACATTGTTGCCGCCTCGCCAAACGCGACGAGCGTGTTCGCGCCCGTCGGGTTCAATCAGGCAAGCGGCAGCGCCACGATCCGCCACAACACGTTCGTCGGTCCGCTGCCTGGCAACGCGTTCGGGATCGGCGTGCAGTCGCTCTCGTCGGGCACGTACACGTTCGTCAACAACGTCTGGGCGAGCAGCGGCACCGCGCAGCCGTTCACGTCTGGCACCGCGCCCGGTGGGACCATCACGGTGCGCCACAACCTGTACTGGAACGCGCCGAACGGTCCGTTCACGTCCGGCGGTTCACCGAATCCCACGAACGATTCTGAATCGCGCGTCGTCGATCCGGGCATCTCGTTTGCTGCCGTGCCGGCGGCACCGACGTGGTCATCGAGCACGCAACAGTTCGCCGGCGGCGCGACGACCGTCTGCGATGTCCGCACGCAACTCGTGCAAGCGCTCGCAGCGCTGCCGGCCACGAGCCCCGCGGTCGGCGGCGCGGATCCGGCACAACGGCCAAGCACCGACGTGCTCGGCAAGCAGCGACCGAATCCGGCGACGCTCGGCGCCTACGAGCCCTGACTACAGCTGCTTCAGGTACTCGATCAGCGCGGTCTTGTCGGAGCCGCAACGCGCTCGCAGCGACCGGCGATGTGTGCGCGAGTAAACGCGTGAACCCGTTCGAGGCATGCACACTGCGCAAGCTACGACTGCGCAAGCTCGGAACTGTGCAAGGCACGGATGCTGCTCTGTTCAAAGTCATACCTCTGCCCAGGATCCGAAATGCACCCCAGAAAACATTCGCAAGACTTCCTTAGAACCGGCCATGTCCTCGCGATCGGCCTCATCCTCCTTCTTGTCGGCGCGTGCGCATCCACTACCGTCGATCAGGTATGGACGACTCCGAATCGTGCCCAGCCGCCGATGCAGAAGGTCGTGACGGTGATGATCTCGCCAAACACGACGATGCGGCACGCGGCAGAAGATCGGCTCGCGATCGATCTCGCGAACAAAGGTGTGCAAGCAACGCCCGGCTATCAGGTGTTCCCGGACGGCGCAAAGGACGTCCAGGACCTCGACACGATGAAGGCGCACTTGAAAGAGCTCGGCTATGACGGCGTCGTGACGATGCGCATCGTCGATCGCGAGCAAGTCCTCGAGAGTGCCCCGGCGACATTCGATGGCTACTGGGGGTACTGGGGTCCAGGGTATTGGGGTGGCTACGCGGGGGGCTACGTCTACACCGAGATCGTCTATCGCGTGGAGTCGGCAGCCTATTCGCTGCACACAGGTCAGCTCGTGTGGACGGCCATGACGAAGACGGTCGATCCCGATAGCGCGCACCAGCTCGTGCACGACACGACGAAGATCATCGCGAGCGAGCTCACGAAGCGCGGGCTCGCGGGTTAGTGGTGCCGCGGTGCGCAGCAGCACGTCGGTGCGCACACGTCGAAAAATATTCGCTCAGACGTTGCCGTAGCGCGCCTGGCCACACAGCGACGAGGGCCAAGATGGACATGACTGACGGCGCGCTACAGCTCGAAGCCCATCGCTTCGTTCGGGCCGAAATCATCGATCCATGCGACCGGCATGTGCGGGCCGACGTTCAGCGCAGCCCAGCTGTCCTTGCTGACCATGATCGCGCCCGCAACCGCCTCTTTCGGCGCCAGCTTCTTCAGCTCCTGCAGTGCCGATTTCGCAGCGGCGCGGATCGACTTGCCATCGGCGACGCGCATCGCGATGTTGTGGGCGAGCGCGACGCGGAACAGTGCTTCACCGCCGCTCGTCGAGATCGCGCAGTCGGTGTCGGCCCAGGTTCCAGCACCCGGCACGGCCGAATCGTCGATCGCGCCGGCGCGCCGATACAGCGTGCCGCCCGTCGACGTTGCCGCCGCCATCGCGCCGGTCTTGTCGCGCGCGACCGCACCTACGCCACCACCTTCGTTGAAGCCCGGAGGTGCACCACGATGTGCCTGCGCCTGACGAAACTGCGCCGCGGAACGCTCGGTGACGAGACCGTTCGGAGCGGCCGGCTGCATGCCGATCTCCGACGCGTACTGAAGCGCTGCGCCACCCGCGAGCACGACATGCTCGCCCGCTTCGAGCACCGCGCGCGCGAGCACGACCGGCATCCCGAAGTTCGGCACCGCCGCAACCGCGCCTGCGCGCCGTTTCGAACCATCCATCACGGATGCACACGTTTCGACCGTGCCCTCGCGAGTGAACGCGGAGCCGATGCCCGCTCCGAACTCGGGATCATCTTCGAGCACGCGAACCGCACCGACGACCGCGTCGAGTGCCGTACCACCGCGTTCGAGAATGGCGCGACCAGCCGCGGCTGCCGCACGCAATCCGGCGCGCACGCGTTCCTGCCGATCGGGCGCTACCTGCCCAGCACCACCATGTACGAGGATCATCCTGATCTCTTATCAGCGATCGACACCAGCGCGCGACGTGCTGATGCACTCCATGGCACGGGGTCGAACGAGCGCGCGAGATGCTCGAAGAACAGCGAGAGCCGAGGCGGCAGCTTCGCCCGCGTCGGGTAGACGAGGTGCGCGGCGACTCCGCGACCGCGCCATGCCGGCATGACCGGAACGAGCCGACCTGCCTCGATGTCCCGCGCCACGATGAAGTCGGTCATTGCGGCGATTCCCGCTCCGGCGAGCACGGCGCTCTGCACTGCACCGAAGTTATTGCTCGCGAGCCGCGCCGGGCGTCCGAACTCGTAGGTCGAGCTCCCGTCAGTCAATGTCCAGCCCTGGAAACGTGGGCTCGGTACGAACAGCAGGCGATCGTGAGCTTCGAGCTCGTCGAGCGTCGTCGGCATTCCGCGCCGTGCCAGATACGATGGCGCGGCAACCAGACCGCCCTCGATCGCGCACAACCGGCGTGCATCGAGTGCCGGGTCGGACGGCGGGCTGAATCGTACCGCGACGTCGAAGCCCTCGTCGATCAGATCGACAACACGGTCGGTCGCGTCGAGCTCGATGCTGATCTCGCGATACTCGGAGACAAACCCGGCGATGACCGCGCCGAGGCACGCCGTCGAGAAGTCGACGGGTGCCGTGACGCGCAACCGACCACGCGGCGTGGTCTGCATATCGGTAACGACTTGCTCGGCGAGCGCGAGGTCCGCGACGAGCCGTGCACAGCGCTCGTAGTACGCCTCGCCGATCTCGGTCACTGAAACCTTGCGAGTCGTCCGCTGGATCAGCCTGACGCCGAGACGTTCCTCGAGCTGAGCGAGCCTGCGGCTCACCGTCGACTTGGGAAGGCCTAGCGCCTCGGCAGCGCCGGTGAAGCTGCGCGTCTCGACAACCTTCGTGAACGCAAGGATGTCGTTCAGGTCCATCACCTACTGCTTCACCATATCGATCTGCAGGCACGACATGCGGTCGCCGAGCTCGCATCCGCGCCGGAGTGCCGCTGCCGCTTTGGCGTTATCCTTCGGCGCGCCGCTCCGGCCAGAGTGATAGAGCATGCCGAGTGCATTGCACGCATCGACACTCTTCTGCGTGCAGCCCTTGTCGTACATCGCGATCACTTCGTCGGCGCTATGCGACTTGCCGGCGGTGAGCGTCGTCTCGTAGATGATGCCGACGCCGTAGCACGCGTAACCGTCGCCACCCTCGCACAGCGCCTCGAGCTCCTGCTCGGCTTTCGCGGGATCCTTCTTCACGCCGCCGCCACCTTCGCGCTGCATCATCGCCAGGTGTGCGCAGCCGCCGGGAACCTTCTCGGCGCACGCCTTCTTGTACAGCTTCGCGGCGCCGGCCCTGTCGTCCTTGAATTCGGCCTGCTCGCCGCGCGTGACATCAGTCTCCGGCGGATCAGGTGGCAGCTGTGACATCGACGTGATCGCTTTGCCCTCGACGCGCTCGGTGTTCGAGACCGCACCGCCGCGACTGTCGATGTACTTGCCGGTGTCCGCCTTGTACGCGCGGCCATCCTTGTCGCGTTCGATGCCGCCAGCGCGCTCGATCTGGCGATCGAGCTTCTCCTGCGCTTCGCGCGCCTTCTTGTCCTCGCATCCTGCCAACGCGACGACGACCAGCAACCAATGCCCGTGCCTCATGCGGCCGGAGCATCGCACGACAACACTAAAGCGAGTAGCCGACGCCGACGTGCAACTGCGCCCAGGCGCCATCCACGGACGCGGCACGCCGATCGCCGGCGAACGCGCTCACCGGGGCAACGACATACCCGACTTCCACGGCCGCCGCGAGCGCGAGCCGACCGGTGAGCGGTACCGCGATGTCTCCCAGGACGATCGGGCCGAACCACGCCGACAGTGTCGTGCTGCCCATCACAATCGCCGAGCTCGGCGTTCCGGTCATCCGTACCACGCCGCCGCGCAGTCCAGCTCCGAAGCTTGCACGCACGCTCCGTGCGGTCCGCTCGATCGCCAGCGCGGCACCGAGCGAAGAGACATCGATCGTGACCTCGCCAATTGGCGTCGTGTTCGAACCGTGGTGGGCCTGGACGTCGATCAGCCACGGCATACGACCGCGGCTGCTCAATCTTGCGCCAAGCCCTGCGAGCGCCGTCTTGTCAGCCGAGAACGTCATCGCACCGCCGGTCAGCTCGATGCGGTACCTCGGAATCGCGGACGTCGGCGCGACCGCCGTCGCTAGACTCGGAGCAACGTGCTCCACCGCTGCCGGCGGCGGCGAGCTCGGAGGCGGAACGTACAGCTCGGCCCGCAACGATGCGACCAGCTCGACGAGTGCGAGCGCGAGCAAGCGGGGCTCCGAGCCCGTCACGAGATCGATACGTCGCCACAGCGTACGCTGCATCGAGGGGTCGTCGACGCGCAGCACTGCCACCGGCCCGGCGCACGCGATGCTGGCATGGATGTTCTCGCCCGGCGCCGCTGGGTCGGAGAGCGCGTCGCCGAGCTCGATCCTCGTCACGCGCAGGATCTCGTCGCGAGACGGCCCGAGACACTCATCGAGGACGACGTCGACTCTCGGCGGCGCTGCGTAGGTAATAGCGCTCGTGCCGAGCACGATCGTAGCGGCAAGCAACATTCTCATGTCAGAGGCCTCCGAATCGGCGGACCATGCGCAGCCAGCGCCCGCGCGGAAACTGGTCGAGATACTGGAACGCGAGCGCGTGCGCCTCGTCGGTATCTCCTGCGCGAGCCAGTGCCTCGACGCGACGTGCGAGCGCGTCCTCGGCAAGCGGCCCCTGCGGTGCGAGCCGGATGGCATCAGCGAACGCGCCGGCCGCCTCACGAGCCTCGCCGAGATCATCGAGGAGCACGCGGCCGAGCGTGAATGCTGCGAGAGATGCGCGCGGATCGTCTGCGTGGTCGCGAACGACGCGGCGTAGCGGCTCCGTGGCCTCCGCCGGATGATGGGACAGCCTCATCACATCGGCAATCATCAGCAGGTCATCGGCGTTCTCGTGGACACCATCGAGGACTTCATACGCTCGCTCGTATTCCCCGACGCGCGCGAGCTCGCGCCACGTCGAGAACTCCGCGCGCTGCGCGATCACGCGGCGTCTGGACGGTACGGCCGGTTCACCCGATGAGGCTGCGGGCTGCGGCTCGTGCGTTGGTGGTCGCTCGACAGGTACAGCGCGCTTGATCGCTGTGAGCGACTCGGCGCTCTCGTCAGCGACGACATCGACGAGCGGTGCCGCTCTCTTGTCGTGAGGCTCGCGCAACGACACGAGCGCTACTGCCGCCATTGCACTGACGCACGCAATGCGCATGACCGTGCGCCGACGACGACGCGCACGAAGCCCGATCCACACGACCTCGCGCCGTACGTCGTTCCAATCGGCACGCACGGTCGAGGCGATCTCGCGCCCGATGTCGATCATTCGTCCACCTCGAGCGCGAGCGCCGCTTGCGCGCGCGCGATGCGGCGCTTCGCAGTGGCGAGCGAACATCCGCAGATCTTCGCGACCGACTCGAGCGGTTCCCCTTCGACGTAGCGAAACATCCACGCGATCTTGTCGTCGACCGGCATGTGCTCGAGTGCGCTGTAAGCGCGCACGATCAACACGGCTTTGTCCTGCGCCGCATCGACCACGAGCCGCGCATGATCGGGAGCCGCGTCGAGCCCCACGAATGCCCACAGCCGCCGGCGTCTCATTTTGCGGCGAGCAACGCGAACGGTGATCGTCGCGAGCCAGCCGCGAATGGCCGCCGGATCGCGAACGCTGTCGAGGCCGCGCATCGCGATCAAGAAGACCTCCTGCACGACGTCATCGACGTCGTCGTCGCGACCGAGCAGGCGCAGCGCGATCGAAGCGACGTACCGCGAGTAGTTGCGGAACACGCTGACGAGATCGGTTGCGGTCGCGTCGACTGTTTCGTCGTCGCGCACCAGTCGCAATGTCCGAGCGTGCCCCATTCGCAGTCTCGGACTTATCAGTGCCGCGCACGCCTCGAAACGGCTCACGCATTACATCGCAGCATGATCGCTTGGCTGCGCTTGCCCGCGCGCGTGGTGTGCAGCGTCGTGCGCAACCAACACTCTCGATCGCGTGAGCCGTTTCGAGCAGCCGCGACCACTGATAAGGACACACCATGAGGCGACAAATCGCTGCTGCATCGTTGACCGCGCTCACCGCGTGCGTCGGAACCGCCGATTCCGTCCTTGAGCCGACTCCGCCGGAGCCCGATCATACGAATACGCTCTCGCGCGACGTCATCGGTGTCGCTGCGGGCATGAGCTTCAGCTGCGGGCTCAATCGCGACGGCACGATCGCGTGCTGGGGCTACGCGTGGGATCCGACGGAGATGACGCCACCATATGGCAGCTTCACCGCGATCAGCGCCGGCAACTCGCACGCCTGCGCGCTGCGTCTCGACGGCACGATCACGTGTTGGGGTTCGGAGCGCGAGACGCTTCCGGAAACGCTGGTGGCGCCACCCGGGCGCTTCATCAGCATCTCGGCCGGCAACACGCATAACTGCGCGCTGCGACCCGATCGAACCGCCGTCTGCTGGGGCCAAAATCGGTACGGCGAGAGCGTCGCGCCTGCGGGCACGTTCCTCGCGATCAGTCCGGGCTTCAACCACACCTGCGGCGTTCGTGACAACGGCGCGATCGAATGTTGGGGACGTGCCGACATGTACGGGACACCACCGGCGGGCACCTATGTCGACGTGACCGTACGCAACACGGGCTACATGAACTGCGGCCTGCAATCGTCTGCAGTGCCGTCGTGCTGGGCTGCCCCGTCACCGATTCGGGCACCGCAAGAACCGTTCATCACGATCAGCTCGGGCTTTGACTACACATGTGGCATCCGCGAGGCGGGAACGCTGATCTGCTGGAGCCACGAAGGCGAGGCCGGTTGGGCACCCGCAGGCGAATACGTCGCGCTACAAGGCGGCTACTATCACTTCTGCGCAATTCGCAACGACGGCAAGGTCGTGTGCTGGGGCAACGACTGGTACGGACAGTCATCGACGCCGCCGCAGACCTGATCGAGCGACTAGCTCGCAGAGCGACTTGGTCGCCGAGTGCTCGCAACCGGACAACAGCACCCGCCGGTGCCAGCCCAACAAATCGCGCGTCAGGTCGGCAGCTCGGTCCCGTTCTCATGCTTGCGTCCCTTCATCTCGCCGCCTCCTGCCTCCTGGGTTCCTTTGGGATAGCAGGCCGATTCGCAGTCGCGCGATGACTGACTCGACTCATGCGTCGGATACGCGGAAGACCGCAGCGCACGTCGTGCGAAGGCGATGAGAGCTACCGGTTCGTACACAAGTAGCGCAGCACGTTGGCCAACTGGCGCAGGAGACGCGGTTTGCGTTCGCAAGCGATTGGGACGCGGCGCGATTTTCACTTGCGTGTCGTCGACGCGATTCGATACCCACGAGTGGTGAGGGTTCTCGGAGTCCTAGTGCTCGTCGCCAGTTGTGGCGCGCCGTCGTCATCGCCAAGCACGATCGACGCGCCGCCGACATCCGGCAGCGACGCCGCGAGTGACGGCTCGAAGCCCGATGCGGCGGTCGATGGCACGACGGTGGTCGACGATCCGTGCTTCCCGTCTCCTCACGCAGGCCACACGATCTACACGTGCATGGGACTGGCATTTGATGTCGAAGTTCCGGCGGCGTGCATCGCGGGAGGTTGCGGCATCATCCTCGACGTCCACGGACTGACGATGAGCGCCGCGATGGAAGACGCGAACACGGAGCTGCGCGCGCGAGGTGGTGCCGCGGGCTTCGTGGTGATCCAGCCCAGCGCGAATCCCGCGCCACCGCAGTCGTCATTCAGCCCCGTCGACGACGACCCGAAGATCTGGGACTTCCTCACCCGAGCCGTTGCCGTCTATCACATCGACTCGCACCGCATTCACGTGACCGGCTTCTCACAAGGCGGTTTCATGACGTGGCGATTCTTGTGCGCACACGCCGATGTTCTCGCGTCCGTGGCGCCGGGTGCGGCAGCGACGAACTGCCCGCCGTTTCTTCCGACACCCGCGTGCTCCTTCACCGGCGCCGAAATACCAAGCCAGCAAATCCCGGTGCTGTACATGCACGGCACACATGACGACGATTACGTCCCGTACTCGTGCGCGCAACCGCAGGTGGACGCGATGGTCGCGGCATGGGGACTGACGTCAAATGGTGTCATCGCGTCGAGCTCCATGTATCGCCGCTCGCGCTGGACCAGCGCGTCGGGCACGGTCGTCGAGCTGCTCTCGCACGACTACTCCTCCGAAGCGCAAGTGCCGCTCGTGTCGCAAACCAAACTACTCGGTCATTGCTATCCAGGCTCGACCGATCCGGGGAACCAACCCGGGCAGCTGTTCTCGTTCAAGTGCGAGCAGACCGCGGCCTTCACATGGGGCACCGAGGTCGTCGCGTTCTTCCAGGCCCACCCTCGTCCGTAAACTGCGCCGTTGGCGACACGGGGCGCATCGATCGCGTATTACGCAGGGCGCCTCGACGACATCCTTAGCTACGATCGGCTGCTATCGGCGATAGAGATCGCGGCGCTCGCGAATTGAATCGGAGTGTGACGTCTTGCGGATTCAGTGCGCGCCCGCGCATGCGTAGTCCGCGTCGCGACTGCATGACAACGGACTCCAAAGCGGCGATCTGCTCGATTCTCGGGCAACGGCCGCAGGCACGGCCAATGCTCTTCATGCGGCCACACAAGGAGCTGCATCTATGAAGCGTCAGGTACTGAACCTGCGGAATGTGCTGGCATGTCTCGTGGTCTCGGCCGCTGGTCCAGGCACCGCGCTTGCCGACAACAACGCCGCGTGCCCGGAAGAAGAAGCGAACTGCCCAACGCACGCGCAGCCGGTGCAACAGCCCGCGCCTGCGCCTGCCCCAATGCCGGCGGAACAGCCGACCGAGGAGCAACGGGTAGAGAGCGACCTGCACAAATACGGCATCGCCATTAGTGCCGGTGGTGGCGTGGCGGACTGGTTCTCCGGTGGAATGCGCGACTTGACCGGGACCTCCGGCACCTGGGACGTGCGTCTCTACTTCGGGCTCCGAAGCCAGCTAGGCGCCGAGGTCGCATACGTTGGTCGTGCGAGCAGCCTGGACACGCCGTTCAACGCGGCCATCAACAGTACGACGCTCTACGGTAACGGTGTCGAAGTTCTTGGTCGTTTGAACGTCGTGCCGGACATGGCCGTCCAGCCGTTCGTGTTCCTCGGCGTCGGTTGGACACGTTTCAACACGACCGACACGCTGGTGCTCGCCGACACGGGTGTGAACGACAGCTCTGACACGCTCGCGTTCCCACTCGGCGCTGGCGTTGATTGGAAGGCACCGTTTGGCTTGCTCGTCGATGCGCGGTTCGCGTTCATCCCGACGACGAACGATGACTTCATCGCGAATGGCCAGACGGTCGTGATCAACAACGTCCCGGTCGTCACCGGTGGCTTCCTTGACTTGGACAGCTGGAACTTCAGCGCCAACGTCGGCTACGCGTTCTGATCACGGTTACTGAGGTGCACATCGGCCGGCGCGACCGGCGATAACCCTCCCGTGTGTGCCTCGAAGTGAGCTGCTCGCGCCCGGCTGCGTGCTACCGCGGCCGGGCCGCGGGCGGCGGTATTTGCGTCGCAAGCCACCGCACGACAGGATCGAAGTGTGGTTTGTTGGGTGGTCGATCTGAGGTCGAGCTTGATGCAGAGATCGAGCTTGATGCGGAGACCAGGCGGCAGGACCGCAACGATCTCCAGGTCTGTGTAGAGCGCGTTCGCAGGAGCCGTGCGCAGCGACGAGAACATGGACATTTCTGTCCACCTCAGTCCGCCAAGCACTCGTAACTCGGCGCCCCGGGCCTAGGCACGTTGCTTGCCTGTTGGCGCGGCGTGGGGCGGTATCTAGCGAAAGGGGTTAGGCGGCCCGCGGCTGACAAGCGTGCCGAGCCGGTGCCACCAGCGCTGCAACCGTCACGCTTTTGGCCGCCGCCGCAATCCCCCGCCGGCAATGCGGTCGCGGCCATTCACGCACGCGAGATCGCGAAAGCAGGTGTCGCAAACGCAACCAGGCCCTTGCCGCACCTCGAACAAATTCAGGCAGCGTTCGGCAATCACAACGTACGCGGAGTTCGCGCGACGGTTGGCGGCAATGCCGCTGCAGCAGCGAGTCACCTGGGAGGCGAAGCGTACGCGATCAATGACCGGATCGCATTTCGACGAGAACCGGATCTATGGCTCGCGGCGCACGAGGCTGCGCACGTGTTCCAGCGAGGGGGAAGTGTTCGGCTCCGGGTAAGCGATGCCGGTGGCACGGACCGAGATGAACAGCGAGCCGATTCGATCGCGGACGCTGTGGTTGCAGGCGAATCCGCCGAATTGCTGCTCGACCTGCCCCAACCCGATACGGGTCCGAGCGATGTGGTCCGACGCAATTCGGAACCGTACACGTACGATCCGCTGAGCGAGAAGATCATCGACACATCACCGGCAGGTTCTCTCGACGCGGAGGAGCAACTCGAGCTCGACGAGATATTGGGGTGGCGGGCCAATGGAGTGATGCCGGTTACCGTGCATCGCGAGGAACCGACGCGATTCGTCGTACCCGCTGATGCAACATACGAAGAGATCGCGGTCGGAATCGGCAACGACGCAGGCGTTCACAAGACCGACTGGTTCGAGATCGTCCCATCATCACAAGCGCCGAAATCACCCGACGCGGATCACCAGGTCGTGCGCGTACGAGCTCAATCGCTGTTGTCTGCAACACTCGTCGGACAGGTGATGGCTCAGCTCGACAAGATGCTGCAGCCCGAGATCGACCTCTTTGTCGCGAAGCTAACGCCGTGGGCGATCAGTCCGACCGTGATCTGGGAGCTCATCAGGCGCGTGCTCGTCTGGGCTGACCGCTCCGACTGGAAGGACGCCTCCGGCCGTTCGTATTTCGACGCGTTCCTCGACCGGCTGGAAGCGGTCAAGATGACGGAGCCGAAGTGGTACACGTTCGGAAGGACATCCGACACACGCACTGCTCTCGAATGGCTCCTGCGCGAGTCAGGCGAAGGGTACTGGATGCTCCGGCGCGTGATCGAGATGCGCTCGTCGCATCACGTCTCACTCGCTCCCATCTATACCGGCGGCAACCTCGCCCCCGGTTCGCCACTCGGCTACGCGTTCGTCGACGAGTTCGCCGCCACGATTCTCGTCCAGGAGCTCCTGCTCGTCGGCCCGACGATGGCGAAGGCGTTACTCGCCGCCCGTAATCATTCGTATCTGGGGTTGCGTGTGATCGTGCCGGTCTCGCCGACCGAGTTCTTCGCCTACGGAGCTAGGCTCGCGCTTGCCAGCGAAGGTCGACTCGGCGCCAACAGCGAGATGCTGTTCTACACGGGCTCGAAGGTCGAGCGATACGTCTTCAATTTCCCGGGCGTCGCTGTGATCTATCCCGATTCCTTTAGCCAGACGCAGCCCGTCGGTGACGATCGAGAAAAAGCGGAGCGCAGCCTCGTTCTGTTCGAAGCGATCAGTGCGGCACAGGACGACCCCAAGCGGCTCCTCGGGCTTGACCTCGACGTCCTCGCCGGAGCCGACATCGCCTCGCGCAAGGAAATCTTCCGCATCATCCTGGACAAGGGCATCGATCTCGACGGCGGCTTTGGTTTGCTCGCGCGCGTCATCTTAACGACGCCCACCGACCAGTTCGTCGAGTTCGAGAAGCAGCTGATCACGCCGGCGATGATCAAACGGCTGGCGTACACGTCGGGCTCGGGTCGCGCGCTGCTCGGGCGTGCGTACACGATGAAAGCTCTCGAGCTCCGTCCGCTCGGTGCCCAGGGACTGGAGAACCTGCCCGTCTATCACGTGGGTCAGTCCGGATCGACGAAATGGTGGGTCGGAGTTACAGGCGAGGAAGTGCAATCCGAGGCTGTTGCGCCCGAGAGCTGGAATCCCGAAGACGCAACGCGTATCGGCCACGAGCCGGCAGTCGCAGGGCAACAAGCAGGTCCGATCAAACAAACCGGCTTGCGGTTTCGCGAGACCGAGCACTTCACCCCTTGGTATGGCTTCGGCTCGTACGCGAATACCACAGAGCAGTCGGAGGCGTACCACCCATCGCAGCTGTTACGGATTGTTTTCAAGGGAACGCCCGACGAGCTCGTCGCGAGTGCCTTCGAGCTGGCGATGGTCGGTCCGGTGACGAGCCCGTGGCGCGAGGTGGTCCTGCCGGGGCTGATGAAAGTCGTCAATCTCTGGATGATCTACGCGGGCGCTCGCGGGTTCATCGGAGGTATGGGCGCCGCCGCCGCGATGACCCGCGGCGGTTTGCAAGGAGCCGAGCTCGCCGCGGCGGAGGAAGCGGCAGCGGCGCTCGTCGCCAAGACTGTTCGCAAGCTGTTGTTCGACATCGTCGTGCTCGGTGGATCGACTGCAGTCAACGCCTACCGCGACGAGCTCGAGAAAACTGCAGTAGGGCGCGCGTTCGTGACGATCTGCGACATCGCGTTGCTCGGTCTCGCGGCGCGCGACATCTATCTACTGTTCTCGTCTGGCGTCCTCACCAAGCTCGTGAAGGCAGCCGGTGACGCGATCGCCGAGCTAGGTGCCGCAGCACCGAAACGACTCCTCGATCTCTACGACAGCTGGCGTGCATTCGCGTCGACGATGGCGACGTGGATCAAGAACGGCTTCGTCAAGATCGCGAAAACGACGACCGGTCACACGATGACCGTCCCGACGGACGAGGCGGGCTTCCTGACGATGTTCCGCACCACGCGCGCGGAGCTCGCAGGTCAGCGCGTGATCGGCGGTCTCGTTGCTGAGGGCCGCGCCACGCAGGCCGCTCAAGAAGTCCTGGATCGCCTCAAAACACTGGCGAAAGACAGCGACGAATTCGCCCAGGCGTACTCGGCCGTGGCCCGTCGTGCGGCACGACTCGCACCAGGTGAGGTGAACCTATTCCTGAAGCGCGTCGCTGCCGTGCTCGAAGCGCGCAAGGCGATCGCGAGCAAGCTCGGCGGGTTCTTGACCTATGCGATGCGCTACGACGATGCACTCGCGGCGCTCGCCCAGGTTGAACAACTCGCGTCGCGCGCCGGCATTTCCAATGATGCGATCATCACGCTGGCCAAAAAGGCCGCGGCGAAAAAGATCGACATCGGCTGGTTCAATGATCTCGATCTCGACACGAAACGACTCGACTTCATGGCTCGAGATCCCAACACGCAATGGGATCTGTTCAAACGAGCCGCCGAAAACCCGTTCGATAAGAAGGCACGCGAGCATGTCGAGAAGGTGTTGCGGGGTCACGCAGGCGAGATGCTCGCCGAGGAGCAACTGGCAAAGCTCCTGCCTGGATACCGCATCCTCGGACGACAAGCCCGTATGCCGCCGAGCGTGCTGGATTTCCTTTTGGGTGCACCCGGCCGTGCCGGAATAAAGCCTGCGCTCGAAGTCAAGGCGTGGAACGAGTCGATCTGGAACGACGTCGGCAGTGCACTTTATAAGCGACGTGTCTCGCACCAGGCGATGACGGCGAACGAACAGCTAGCAATCGAGATGTTCGACGGTCTCGTCGATCAGCTTCGCAATGCGAAGACTGCATCACGTACCGAGCCGTTCCTCCTGATTTCGAAGACCGCGTCACGCGAGACGGTCGCCGAGATGCTACGGTTCTTCCGCACAAAAGGCCTGCGTCCAACGCTGCTGCGATTCGACGAAGCCATGCTGGACGCGATCATCAACGAGCTGTCGAGAGGGCTCGGGTTCCACCCCTGATGATGCCAACGTTCCGTTATCCGACCTGCGCGATCATCGTTCCAACGACACGGCAACGCCTTGCCACAATTGCGGAGGAGGCGTGGCGCGAGGTGTTCGGTGCGTCTGATCCCGAGGACGAAGTCGAGAAGACCTGGGAGGTCGTCGCCGGCACGGGCAAGTACGCAGCGATCTGGGACTACGATCCGGCTGGGGATAGTGCGTATCAGGTCGCACCGATCATCTCTCGTGCGGTCCGAGGCACGGTCTACGTCGCGCAGCTCCACAAGCATCTGTATGGCGTGTCGGCGTACAAGGGCGGACGCGCGCTCGATGATGTGGTGGAGGCCCCGCTGCGGCTCGCGAATCGGCTCGGCGTCCCGTTCCCACCATCGCCGGTCGTATCGCCGGAAGCAGAGTGGTCGGTGTGCATCGTGGACGGTGCCCCCCCCGACCTGGTGAATAGCGCCCTCGACCTGACGCCCGAGGATCGCGTTGTCGTGAGAGTGGATCCGCATCCGCTCGGAACGATCATTTACGCGAGCGATCGATCGCCCGTGCTCGGCGTCCCGAGCATGGTCAAAGGACGCGGCCTCGAGCACGCCACGACCTACGCCGTCGAGCGCTCGCACGGTGACGCGCTGACCATCTGGGTTTACCGCAAAGGCGAGATCATCTTGTATTTCTGCACGGACGAGCGCCTCGGGCTCGGTCCACCAAATGCGGACCGGACCTGGGACATCAAAGGCGCACGGGACGTAGACGCGATTCTCGCGGCGCTGAGCATCCCGCCTGCCCTGCTCGGCTGGTAATGACAAGGTTTGTCCTCGTGGACTTTTTTGTCCACCCTGCGCGGGCGCAAGCTTGCGTCGAGGTGCCAGACGGAATCGAACCGACGATGGTGGTTTTGCAGACCACTGCCTTGCCGCTTGGCGATGGCACCTGATGTGGAACGAACGTTCCATGCGCGGGAGATATGGGAGTCGAACCCGGCCACTGACGTGGCATCTCGTTTTCGAGACGAGCGTGGCGACCAACCGCCACCTGATCCCCCGAATGCAAATGGGGATGCGTCGCGGGCAACTCGCCAGAACGCAGACGGATCTCGTTCCAGGAGTCGCTTTAGCGACTACAACAGGATGACGAGACGCGCGTGTGCATGGCGCTTCTTATAGGGGCGGCGACCGCGATCGTCAACGCGAGTTTTCGAACGCCGCGAAACTGCTAGTAGTCGTCGCGCAGCACGACGTTCGAGAGCTCGCGCTTGAGCATCCAGTTGAAGATCTCGGGCGCGAACCAGGTGTAGCCACAGAACCCGAGCCACACCTTGCGCAACATGATCTCGGCGTCCTCGAATCCGTACGCGTCGAGCAAGATGATGGCGATGCGCACGACGACGAAGCTGCCGATCAAGAGACCGATCTGCGTCCGCTCGGACCGCAGCCCCACGAACATGTTGAGTCGCCACCATAGGCCGAGCACCACGTTGCGGCGCGCCTTGATTGCAACCCAGAGCTGCAGCGCGTCGCGTTCGCCAGCATCTTGATTCAGCGCGAACCGCGCGTGGCGCTCCGCTTCGTCGACCTGGTTGCGTGCGAGCGCGATGTAGCCGGCGATGATGTGCGCGTCGACGTTGCTCGGATCCGCGGCCAGCGCTTGCTCGATGCGATGCAGCGCCTCGCTGTGATTGCCGGCGTTGAGCTCGAGTTGTGCGAGCTGGCTGAGCGCGTCGACGTGATCGGCGTCGATCGCGAGCGCTTCGCTGAGCAGCGTATGTGCAGCTTGATGATCGCCTTGCAGCGCCTTGATGCCTGCGCCGAGCACGCGCGTGTCGACATCGTCGTCGTCGTCCTGCATCGCGACGAGACAGTGACGCCACGCATCGTCGAGCTTGCGCTCGGCTCGACGTACCGCCGCCGCTGCGTAGTGGCAGAACGGGTTGTTCGGGCCAAAGCCGAGAGCGAGATCGACCTCGATCACGGCGCCCGCAAGCCGGCGTGCACCCAGTAGCGCGAGCGCGAGCGATGCGTGTGCGCTGTCGTGCTCGGGATCGACCGCGAGCGCACGCTTGAGCAGATCGATCGCGGTGTCCCAATTGTGCTGGCGGCGCGCTCGATCGGCTTGCTCGATCAGTGCGCGGACCTGACGCGATTCACTCATGACAGCACGACCTGCCAGATCGGATGCGACGATACGCCGAGCACGAGGTCGCGCAGGTAGCTGCCGGCGACCAGCACGTAAAACGCCTTCTGCGCGGTGCCGCCGTAGTACGTGTACACGTGGAACGTCCGCGACTGGATCTTCGTCACGGTGTACGCGAGTCCGAGCTTGAACGAGACGACGCTCAGCACCGCGAACTGCAGGGCGAGCTTGGACTCGATGATGCCGAGATCGACGAGGCCGAACACCGCCATCGCCAGCGCCAACGTGCCTGCAAAGCCGAGCGCACACAGCTTCGCTTCGCGGCGCAGCGTCGGACTGCCCATCGCGTACGCGTTGACGATGTACCACGGCCACGCGAGCCACGCGCCGCACCACATCATGCCGAGCAGCGGCGCCGTCGGCTGAAATACCAGGTTCTCCCAGCCCGCGCTGGGATTGGGTTCGTCTGCGATCTCGTAGGTCATTTCTTGGTGTGCTTGGCAAGGAAGGCGAGCACGTCGTCGTACTGACCACCTTCGTTGGCGTAACGCGCGTAGTTGCGCGCGGTGGTGAGCCACTCACTCGTTGTTGGTTTGATCTCGGCGAGTGCGGCAAGCAGATGGCTATGGTTGATCGGCACCTCGCCACTCTTGCTGAGCGAATCGGCGATCGCGCGATCGGCCGCAGTGTCGACGAGGTTTTCGAGGTCGGCGCCCGAGAAGCCCGACGTCCGCGTCGCCAACAGGTCGGTGTCGATGTCGTCGGCGACCGGCCGACCGTTCAGCAGGATTTTCAAGATCGACGAGCGCGCCGCGCGATCAGGCGGCGGTACGAACAGCACGCGATCGAAGCGGCCTGGCCTCCGGAACGCGGAGTCGATCGCCCACGGCACGTTTGACGCCGCGAGGATGAGCACGCCGGCGTTGTTCTTCGCGAAGCCGTCCATCTCGGACAAGAACTGGCTGACGAGCTTCGACGCCGTCGCTTCGCGCGTGTACTGGCGTTTGCCGGCGAGCGCTTCGATCTCGTCGAAGAACAGCACCGCCGGCGTCGTCGCGCGCGCCTTCTCGAACAGCGCGTGCAGTTTGCGCTCGCTCTCGCCGATCCACATGTCGAGCACGTCCTCGATCGCCACGTTGAGGAACGTCGCGTTGCACTGACCGGCCGTTGCCCGCGCGAGCAACGTCTTGCCGCAGCCCGGCGGCCCGTAGAGCAGGATGCCGCCACCCGCCTTCTTCTTGAACTTCGCGAACAGCGCCGGCTTCTGAAACGGCAGAATGATGCGCTTCTCGATCTGGGTCTTGATCTCGTCGAGACCACCGACGTCGGCGAACGTAACCTTCGTCGGCTCGGGATGCAGCAGCCGATCGACTTCGCTCGCGTCGGTGTCGTCGTTGGACAGCACGCGCAGTCTCACGCCGTCTTCCTCGTGCAGCTTCTCGACCGTGCCAAGCGATAGCCGCAGATCCCGATCCTCGAGAGTCGGGTTCGTCCGCACCGCCGCTTCGTACGCAGCAAGCGCAGCCGGCTGATCGTTGAGCGCGTGTAGCGCGCGCGCGCGCAGGATCAACACCTCGGGCGCTTCGCCCGTAGCAAGCTCGAGCGCGCGCGTGTGTGCTCCGCCGTCGAGCAGCAGCTTCACGATCGTGACGCGCAACGTGACGTTCTCTGGCGACGCGGTGAGCGCGTCGAGCAATGCTTTGATCGTGGTCTCGTCCATGGTTAGCGCGGAAAGGCAACGAGGGTGGTCGCTCCGGCCGGGTGGCCGACGAGCAATTGATCGCGTGACCACGCAAGCGCAGGTGCATGCTTGCTCGGCGGGCCTGCCCAGAGCGGCGTGACCACGCCCTTACGATCGACGCGGCCGACCTCGGTCTCGTGTTCACCGACGAAGCCGACCGCGAACGCGTTCTCGCCAGCGCCGACGATCGAGACCTCGAGCAGCTTGGTCGGTAGTGGCTTCGTCCACTTGGTCGCTCCGCTCTCGGTCACGAACTGCAGGCGCGAGGCACCGTTGTGGTCGCGCACGCCAAGCAAGCACGCGTTGCGGACGCAACCGAAGCCGAGCAGCGTCTCTCTGCGATCGAGCGAGACTGTCGCTGGTAGGCCCGAGCATTTCTTGCGCGTGCAGGTCTGGATGAACAAGCGATCACTATCTCGCCAGAACAACGCAACCAGGTCGTGCGCCGACGCGACGCCGCACCAGACCTTGCGATCGGCGTTCGCGAGCCCGACGGCTTCGTCGGCCATCTGCTCGTCGGTTCGCTTGTTGCGCGTGTCGCCGTGGACGAACCAGATCGTGTCATTGGCTTCGAGCCATGCGACAGCGAAGCGTTCGTCATTCGTCGCGGCGCCCTCGCACAGCATGCGCACGGAGTTGCCCCACACCGACCCTTTGCCGGTGCTCGCGCGGACGAGCCTGACCTTCTTACTCTCGACCCACGCGACCGCTGGGCCATTCGACGGGCCCACGAGCCGCAGCTCGCCGTCGTGCGCGAGCACGTGCTGCTTGCGCTGCTTGCCCTTGCGATCGAGCTCGACGACACGATGACCGTCGTAGAGCGCAAAGCCGTCGGCGAGCACGGCCGCGTGACGCTCGCCATCGTGCGCCGCCGGCGCGTCGCCCCGCCACCAGACCCAGAGACCGATCACTGCCGCCGCGAGAAGCCATCGCCGCATGGGGAGTGAAGATAGATCCGCCGCGCTGCGTTTGCAGCTGTCTCGTGCGGTGCGATCGAGGGGGGCCTATCTGATTGACGGCAGCCGCTACGGAGGCGGCGACTGCGTATTGCTGTGCTTGCGCCGCTTTGGTTCGTCGCCCGGCTTCGCATCATCGCTCGCCTTTGCCTCGTCGCTCGGCTTCGCGTCGTCGGTGGGCTTCGCTTCCTGGCTTGCTGTGTCGCTCGACGCCTTCACCTCGGACGCCGTCGCGGGTGCAGCGCTCTCTGCGGGCGCGAGCGCGGCGGCGATCGCACTCTGTTTGTCGGGCTCGTCACCGATCGCGAGCTCGCACTCGCCAAATACGACCTCCATGCCCTTGTCCGTCTTGAGCGTGACCTCCAGTGAGCGAGCGCGGATGCGAGTCTTGTCGCGAACCGTACCCGCGATCTGAACGGTCTCTGCTTCGACCTCGCCTGCGAGCACACCTTCCGAACGCAGCTGCTTCACGTTGACCTTGCCCGCGACGACGCCGCTGCTCGCAACGTGAATCATCGGTCCGGTCACATCGCCTTCGACCTTGCCGACCACGACGATCGGGCAGTTCGAAGACAGCGAGCCTTTGAACTCGGTGCCCTCCTCGATGAGGGTGTGCTTGCCGGTGGGAAGGCCGTTCTTGTCGCTCATCGCTTCACCTTGTTGTTCCGAGTTGATGTGGAGGACACCGGGCCGACGATCTTGACGCGTAACTGGCAGCCACTCTCGAACGCGAACTGCGTGCGTTCGGCGCTGTGTGCGACCGATGACATGAGGGCACCCTTCGACGTGACCGAGAGTTGGCGCAGACCAACGATGCCTGGGCTCTCTCGCTCGAAGAACTTGCCGTTGATCGTCACGGTTCCGGCTCCGATGATCTGGCAATCCGCGAGTACACCGGAGGGCCCGACGATCACCTCCGTACCGGATCCGATTTCGATCGTGCAGTTCTGAAACAAACTGTCGATCTCGACACGCGCACCGTCGTCGAAGTGCAGTGCGGCATCGCGGAGCACGTCACCGCGACCGAAGTAGCGGTTGCGCGCTTCGGTGCGCGTCGGAACTGCGAGTGCGCCGCCGCTCAGGAGCGACGGAATCACGCCGTTCTCGACCCGCTGCGAGGCATCGCCCGAGGGACTGACGTCGAGCCAAGCCACCTCCATGGGACCAAGCGGCACGCCGGTGCCGATGAGACCTGCGATCTTCGCGCCGGTCAGGTTCGCAGCGGTCAGTTGCGCCCGCCCGAGGTTCGCGAACCGCACATCCGCCGACATCAGGCGTGCGCCGGTCAGATCCGCGCCCGTCAGATCCGCTTTGACGAGCGTCGCCTCGACGAGATCGACGTTGCGCAGGATCGCATGGCGAAGGTTCGCGTCCTCGAACGACGCCTTCTGCAGCTTCGCGTCCTCGAGGTTGGCGCGCACCAGCGTCGCGAACTCGAAGTGAGCACCCTGTGCGCTAGCGCCGCCGAGATACGCTTCGTCGAGCTCGGCATGCGTGAACGCCGCATTGTCGAGCTTGGCGCCGCCGAGCTTGGCAGTCGCGAGCTGCGCGTAGCTGAGCTGCGCGCCCGACAGGTCGGCATTGTCGAGCACGACACCCTCGAGGTTCGCACGCGACAGATTCGCGCCCGCGAGGTTCGCGCGCGACAGGTTCGCGCCTTCGAGATCCGAGGTCTCGAGATTTGCGCCGGCCAGCTTCGCACCCACGAGGTACGCCTCGCGCAGCGTTGCACGCCGCAAGGTCGCACCCGTCAGATCGGCTTCCTCGAGATTTGCACCGTCGAGATCCGCGCGGTCGAACCCAGCTTTCGCGAGCTGGGTACGGGAGAGATTGATGCCGCGCAAATCTGCGCGCTCCATGCGTTCTCCCCGCTGGATCCTTTTCAGCACCTCTTCGCGTGATGGTCCTGCCATCGGTTCTCCTATCGGACCTGTGACTGTGCGCTCACGTAAAGCGCGAGCTTCTCGACCCGTTCGTGAAATGGCAGTCGTTCCAAGGTGGACAACTGATCGCGCGCACCAAGCCGTGCGAGCGCGACCTTGATGCGCTGGAACGTCTGTTCGCGCTGCTTGCGTAGCTCGCGCTTGCGAGCGACCGCGTCTTCACTCCATGCATTCGCGGCGCGCGAGAAATCCTCGTTCTGATCGCCGAGCGACTTCACGAGCTGGGCCAGCTCGCCGAGCTCCGCCGCGGGATCGCGCACCGAAATCGCCGCGTGCGTGCGGCTGCGGTAGCCCTTGAACTGCGAAACGATCGCCTCGGCGATCGCAGGGCGGATTCCGGAGACCACCGCGACCTCTTCCGCACTCGCGTTCGTCAGCGCGTCGACACGATTTAGTCCGACCGCGAACAGCTTGGCGATCGTCGGCCGCTCGACGCCCTCGGTCTGCAAGAGCAGCGCCTCGACGATGATCGGTTCGCGGCGGTCGCGCTCGGCATCGAGCTCGAATGCCTTCGGAATGAGCTCGATGAGCCGCCCGTAACGTTGCAGCAGCACGGCCTTGTCGTCGTCGGAGATCCGAGCGCGATTTGCGACCGCCTTGTCGATCGTCGCGGCGAATTCATCGAGCGCCTTACACAGGTCCGCGAGATCGATCTGTACCGCCATCGCGCGGAGCGAGCTCAACGCCGGTTTGGTCGCCGCGAGCCACGTCGGATCTGCGTCGCCGAAGCGAAGCTCGAGCATCACGTCGCGGACTTGCGAGACGTGCGCGACCGCGACTTCATCGAATGTCTTGCGGACCGCTTCCAGGTCCTCCGCCGTCGAGACGCCCTGCACTCCGGCGGATTTGCCGGCGACCATATTCTCGAACGCTTCGCTGACGGAGTCCGAGTGCGGACGCCGCGCGCTCGCGGACGATTCTGCGACGGTGGAAGCCGACACAGGCTGCGCCGTGGCTGTCGGTAGCGACGCCTGCGCACTAGCTCGGGTCGCATGTGCATGTCGAGGCGTGGATGGCGTCGTCGTTGGCGTAGTCGTTGCCGGTGTACTCGTCGCCGGTGTCCCCACCGCCGGCGTTCCCAGCGCCGAACGGATCGGCGTGCCCTGCGGTGGCGTCTTCGGCTTGACGACGCTAGGCGGCAACGCCGAGCTCGGTCGGGCCGCAGCTAACGACGACGAGGATGTTGCGACGGGTGGCGCGCTCGGCGCTCGGTTCTTCGTCATCGCCGGCGTCGCCTCGGGCTTCGACGTCGTCGCGGAGGGTGTCATCGGCGTACGCGTGCTGTTGCTGAGTGGCATCGCGCGAGGCACCGGTTGCGACGGCTCGCGACGAACCGGCACGGGCGCGGCAGACGGAACAGCCTTGTTCGCGGCGGGCGCGCTCGCGGTTGCAGTCGGCGACGACGGTGACGCGGCCGCGGTGACAGCAGACGAAGGCGCGGCCGGCGCGCTTGGCTCGAGCTGAGGTGCGTG
>DASUFX010000791.1:0-5428 GCA_036274355.1 Kofleriaceae bacterium
AAGAAGACGCAGCTCGGAACAGCTCCGGGTCGCACCGTTCGCCCCACCGGCAGCCAGACGCCTGTCGCCGCGGCCGGCACGCCCGTGCCCGCCACGATCGATGCGGCGAAGGCGAAGACGTCGTACCTGCCCGACGTTCCCGACCCGTTGCTCGGCGCGACGGTCGCGGGTCGCTACAAGATCATCCGCAAGCTCGGCGAAGGTGGCATGGGCTCGGTGTATCTGGCGATGCACACGATCCTGGAGAAGCAGGTCGCGCTCAAAGTCCTGCACGGCGAGTTCGCGCGCAAACCGGACCTGGTCGATCGCTTCATGCAGGAAGCGAAGGCTGCGTCGCGCATCCGTCACGAGAACGTGATCGACATCAGCGACTTCGGCGTCACACCGGACGGTCACGTGTTCTTCGCGATGGAGCTCTTGCAAGGCCACGACCTTCACGACTCGATCGCGCGCGCGAAGCTCGCAGGCCAGCTGCTGCCGTGGTCGCGTACCAAGAAGATCTTCCTGCAGATCTGCGGCGCGCTTGCGGCGGCACATGCGCGCGGCATCGTGCATCGCGACCTCAAGCCCGAGAACGTCTACCTGATCGACTTCCTCGGCGATCCGGACTTCGTGAAGCTGCTCGACTTCGGCATCGCGAAGCTCACCGACGTATCGAACGAGGAGGGCGGCCGCAAGCTGACGAAGACCGGCATGCTGTTCGGCACGCCCGAGTACATGTCGCCAGAGCAAGCGCGTGGCGAGAACGTCGACCATCGCGTCGACGTCTACGCGATGGGCTGCATCCTGTTCCAGCTCGTCACCAATCGCGTGCCGTTCGAAGCCGACAACTTCATGGGCGTGCTGTCGCAGCACCTGACCGAGCAGCCGCCGTCGATTCCGCCGCAGGTGTTCGATCAGATCGGCGCGCCGCGTGCGCTCGCCGACGTGATCGACAAGGCACTCGAGAAAAATCGCGACGCGCGCTGGCAGACGATCGAAGAATTCGCGGCGGCCGTTCGCCAGGTGTCGGGTGATCCGCCCGCGGCCGACAAGTCGCAGCCGATGCGCGCGGCGAACGTCGCGTCGCCGAGCGAGACCACGCGTGCGCGTCCGCCGACGGGACCTGTCGTGGGACGTCAGCGCTCCGAGACGGGCCGCGTGAAGACGCAGTGGACGGGCAACCTGCACGTGCCGGAAGCGGCCGAGCCGACAGCGAAACCGAAGTCGAAGGCGCCGCTGATCATCGGGCTTGGTGTGCTCGTCGTCGGTGGCGCGGTCGCCGCGGTTGTCGCGCTGAAGGGCGGCGGAGGCGGAGCAGGCGAGGGCAGTGCCGTCGCGAGTGGCTCGGCGCCTGCGGTCGCGCCCGTCGTGCAGCCTCCCGTGCAGCCGCCACCGCCACCACCACCACCGCCACCGAAGGACGTTCTCCCCGAGCAAAGCGAGATCGTGCTGACGTCGGATCCGAAGGGCGCGGTCGTAACGGATCTGTCGAACAACCGCGTGCTCGGCACGACGCCGCAGCGATTCAAGATCGCCGGCTCGACGACGCCGCGTCAGTTCAAGTTCACGCTCAAGGGCTACGGCGACAGCACCGTCGAGCTCGTGCCCAATCGCGCGCTGATCGAGTACGCGGAGACGCTTCACAAAGGCGCGACGAAGCCGAACGCGGTGACGAAGGTTCCGGAGCAGAAGCCGGCCGACAAGCCGGGCGATGCGGTCACGAAGCCAGATACGCCGGAGATCAAGCCGGTCGACATCAAGCCGGCCGATACGAAGCCCGCCGACACGAAGCCCGCAGATACGCAGAAGCCGCCGGACAAGCCGAAGGACGATTGTCCTGAGGACGAGCAGCCTTGCCTGAAGACGCACATTCCGGGCATGGGCAGTGATAAGTAAGCAGCGTGGGCGCAGCTTCTCGCTTTGAATCCGTCGCGATGACTACCGGCCGCATGCGCGTGGCCAGCTACACGGCGCGTGATGGATCGACGAAGGACGTCGAGATCGCGTACGACGTGTTCGGCACGCGGGGCAAGCCGCTCGTCCTGATCATGGGCATCGGCGCGCAGCGCATCTTCTGGGACAACGCGATGTGCGAGCAGTTCGTCGACGCCGGCTTTCAGGTCGTGCGCTTCGATCATCGCGACATCGGCCACTCGACGAAGCTCGACGCGAAGGTGCCGCCGCCGATGAAGACGTTGATCCGCGGCATGGCGAAGGTGTCGGTGGACGCGCCGTATGACCTGAGCGACATGGCGCACGACGTGATCCAGCTGATCAAAGGCCTCGGCTGGCAAGACGCGCACATGGTCGGCGTCTCGATGGGCGGCATGATCGGCCAGCACCTCGCGATGGAGCACGGCGATCGCGTGCGCAGCCTGACGACGATCATGACGACGCCGGGCGGTCGCCGCTACATGCCGGAGCCGTACGCGCTGCGCGCGCTGTTCGCCCCGGCGCCGAAGAATGCCGAGGAAGCGGGCCTGCACGTCGACAAGTTGTTCTCGCTGATCGGCAGCAAGGCGTGGCCGCACGACGGAGAGCGCTTGCGTGCGATCGGTATGGAGGCGCATGCGCGGGGCATGAATCCACGCGGGTTCTTGCGGCACTTCGCGGCGGTGATGGCGTCGGGCGATCGACGCGAGAAGCTACGCGACGTGAAGGTGCCGACGCTCGTGATCCACGGCAGCAAGGACCCGATGTTCCCGCTGTCGGCGGGCCGCAAGATCGCGCAGCTGACGCACGGAACGTGGTTGCCGATCGCGGGGATGGGGCACGATATGCCCGAGCCGTTATGGCCGACGATCGTGGCTGCGATCAGGCGCCATGCCGAGCGTGCTGATTCGCGTGCTACAAAGTGAACGCATCGCGCGAGTGCCGTAACGGTAGCCGGTGGGTCCTTAAAAGGCTCTGCCCGAAAGGGCGTGCGGGTTCGAATCCCGCCTCGCGCACTACGATCTCCGTCGACGTTTCTGATTCAGACCACGATGCGTCGGCTGCAAGCTGTGGCAATTCGGACAGAGGATTCGCAGGTTCTCTAGTCGATTGTCGACGCGATCGCCGTTGATGTGATCGAGCTCGACGGGAATACGTCCGTCGGGTGCGCGTTCGCACCAACCGCAGAGCTCGCACTTCGCTTGTTTGAGGCCCTTTCGAATCAAGCGTGTCTTGAGGTGGTGGCTGGTTGTCCAGCGGTCGCGTACCAATAGTTGTTCGATCGGTTGTGCGGGTGCGGGCTGATACTTCAGACCGACATTCCAGCCTTGCCCCGTGAAGTGCGTCGTATCGATCGCGAGCTCTTTGATCCGCCGTTGAACGGCGTCGTAGTTGCCACCTGCCGCGATGAGTCCCAGATTCCGCAGCGTGCCGGCCATGCTTTGCGCAGCTGCGACCGCAGCGCGCAGCTTCTCGTCGTCCCAGCGCCGCGTCCTCTTGCGACTCGGAGTTACCTGCGTTCTCGCAAAGTGACCTGTGTCGATGCCCAGCGCACGGATGCGTCGTTTCAATCGCTCGCGCGTGTCGCGATCCTGATCGAGACCGAGCGAGTCGAGAACTCCTTCAATGCTCGACGACTCAGCAACCGCACGGCGCAGCTGGTCGTCTTCGGCAGGGCGACTGCTCATGCTGAAATGACTTGTATCGATTCCCAAGTGCCTCACTCTCGCGGTGATTGTGTAGTGGTTCCGTCCCCGAGGACTGAGGCCCAAGCTGCGCAGGACCGACGCCCACGTTCGTGATTCGGCCACGACGACGCGGAGTTGGTCATCCGTCCATGTCTTCGGCGGCATGACTCACCGCCCGTCGCGCTTCGGCTGTTCAGCCGCGCGTGCTCGCTCAGCGCGGCATTGGATGCAGTCGATCGGTAGCGGCTTTGCAGGCTGCTGGGGATCGAAGGGCAGCGACGAGCTCGTCACGTTGCGGGTTCGGGGTTGGCCGGTAAGCGAATCGATGAAGACGTGTTTGCGCATGGCGGCTGCGCCTCGCAACGACTGTGCCGCAAGCAAGCGCGTGGAATCTCGAAGCGCGACGCGCGGGTTCGTCCGCAACCTGGACGCCGGCAGATCGAGACGCCACTCGCATCGCTTACCGCCGTCCGTTCTTGAGATCGCGCCAACGCGGACGACGATCGCGAATGATGTCGCGTCGTGGACGCATCTGCGCGCGCAGCTGCTCGCCGGTGAGCGTCACCGGCGGTTCGCCGCGTGCTCGCGCGGCCTGGCACTCGGGGCAATTGTCGATAATTCGCTGGTGCGCAGCCGCTAGATCTTCTCCTTCTTCGACGTGGAGCGGTTCGACGGTGATCTCGTGAGTGAGCGTGTTGAATTTCATGTGGTGGCGCATATCGGCCGCGCATCGCAACGGATGTGCCGCCACTAACCGCGTGGAATCGCGGAACGCGGTCGTGAATGGCGTCCGCAGCCTGGACGCCGGCCATTCGAGTCGCCGCGTGGCAGAATGCCGGCGATGGCGTGGCTGCTACTCGCGAGACACGGCGAGACCGACTGGAATCGCGAGGGCCGGTGGCAAGGTCACGCCGACGTCGCGCTCAACGATCGCGGCCGCGAACAGGCGCGCGAGCTCGCGATGCGGCTCGCCGATCAACCGATCGACGTCATCTACTCGAGCGACCTCAAACGTGCGCACGAGACCGCGCTGATCATCGCGGAGAAGAAGCGCATGCCGGTCGCGACCGACGCGGGTCTGCGCGAGATCGACGTCGGCCGCTGGTCCGGCCTCACGCCCGACGAGATCGCGCGCTGCTTTCCGGCATGACAACGCACGACGGCGAGACCAACGAGCAACACCTGGCGCGCGTGCTCGACGCATTTCGCCGGATCGCAACCGCGGAGCTCGACCGTCGCGTGCTCGTCGTCTCGCACGGCAAGACGCTGCGCGTGATCCGCCGCCATGCAGCCGGCAAACCCGTCTCGCTGCTCGGCAACTGCGAAACAGCGCGCATGCGCTTCGTCGACGACAAATTCGTAGACGATTAGTGCGTGTGAATCACGTGCGAGAGCAGCTCGCCGGCGAGGTAGCGCGTGCCTTTGGGCGGCCAGCGCTTGCCGTGACGCAGGAACGTGTTGAGCACGAGGCCGTCGACGTCGCGGCGCGATGACGCGTGTGTCGGATCGAGGAAGCCGCGCCGGATCACGCCGCCGCCGGCGTACATGAACTCGGTGACGCCGCGCGCGTCGCGCCCGATCACGATCGCGACAAGATCGAACAGGTCGTCACCGAGGGCTCGATCGAACACGACCAGGTCGCCGGGCTTCGCGATGTCGGTCGGCGCCGCGAGCATGTGCGCGGTCTGTGCCCAGGTGACGAGTGGCTCGCCGGCGGTCTCTGGCGGATGGATGTCGATGCCGACCTCGTCGAGCCAGTCGAGCACGATGACGTACGGATCGCGTGAGTCGCGCTGGCCGACCAGGCCGCGCAGATCGGCGGGCTC
>DASUFX010000792.1:0-6193 GCA_036274355.1 Kofleriaceae bacterium
CGACGTAGCGATCGCTGATCGAGACATCGATCGCGGGGACGAGCGCCTCCGCAACGTCCTCCGGCTTCGGCGTGCCGAGCGCGAGCGAGCGCGACGCGAGTGCCGCTGCCACGATCTTGCGGCAGTGCTCGCAGCTGTCGATGTGGACCTCGATCTCGGCGAAGTTCGCCGGATCGAGCGCCTGCTCGACCATCGCGACGAGGACGTTGTCGTCAGGACAGTCCACTAGAACCTCTTGCGCAGCCTCGCCTCGGCGATCGGCGTCGGATCGAAACCGCTCGCCGCCTTGATCGCGTCGATCATGTCCTGCATGCCCGCCGGCTTGTTGCGATGCGCCTTGTAGAAGTCGCCGATGATCTGGTCGAGCTTGTCGGCACCGATCTGTGCCGCCACATCTTTGTAGAAGTACGCGCCCTGCATGTACGGCAGGTTCGTGAACAGCTTGTCGCGCAGGATGTCGATCTTGTTGCAGCCCGTCGGCCATGCCGGTGCGCCGCCCTCGGCGATCGCGTCATCGAGCTCGCTCTTGTACTCGGCCCACACCGACGCTTCTTTCGCCGCGCCCGCAACCTTGCCGAGCGCGCGCGCGGCGAGATAGCTGACCGTGCCTTCCGACAGCACGAAATCTTCCCAGCAGCGCAACCGCACGCCATCGCCAAACCAACCGTGTGCCGCCTCGTGCACGTGCGTGACCTCGTCGTTCATCGCGTCCTTCGCGACGTGCCAATACGGGTGATGTTCCATGCCGCCGTACATGCCTTCGCCCCACACGACGGACACCGACGCGACGTCGTGCCCGAACGAGTATGGACCGAGATTTTGCTCGTACCAGTCGAATGCTTGGACCAGGTGCTTGGTGCCAGCGAGTGCTGCCGTTTCACCACCGGGGAGCCACGCCGTCGAGACTTTCGTGCCCGCCGTCGTCTCGCCGAGCTGCTTCTTCGTGTAGCTGCCGACGGCCCACGCGAGCATGTACGACGGCGACTCCGCTGCGATCTCCTCGGGATAGATCGCGGTCTTGCTATCAGGCACGCCGTCGAGCGACAGCGCGAACGTCGTGCCATCGGCAGGACGCGAGTGGCACGGAAACAGGTTGCCGCAGTAGTACGGCCACAGCACCGTCGAGCCGCCGGGCAACAGGCCATCGGCATTCGTGTGCTGGTCGAACGTGTACTCGACGACGAGATCGCCGCGCACGTTCGAGATGCGCAGCTTGCCGTTCGTGAGCGTGTAGCGCCGCTTGCCGCGCGAGTCCGTGATCTTCGTGATGTGCAGACCACCGGCTTCGAGCTCGACGTTGCCGGCTTTCTCGAGCTCGATCGTCGCGACCGCGCTCTTGTGCGCGAGGTCGATGTCGAGATTCGTCGCCTTGATGTCGACCGCGGTGGCACCGTCGGCCTTGCCATCGAGCCAGGTGTCGTCGGCCGGATCCTCGACGTAATCGTCGACCGCACAGGCCGACATCAAGATCAACGACCACCCGAGGAGCCAGCTCGAACGCATGGCCCCGGCATTCAGCAAGCAGAGGGCCAGGTCCGACCAATGCGAAGTCGCGACCTTGCGAGGCGGTGGCTACTAGAGCTGCTAGGCCGTCTGCTGTTCCGGGGACTCACCGAAGTTCGTCGCCCAAACTCCCGCCAGGCGGGCGTCAGCGTCGACGGCGGTCGCGATCTTGTAGAGGCGGGGGCAGTGCTCGCCAAACCACTCGCGGCGCGGCCGCCAGCGGGTCATCACCGAGACGTAGAGATCGAGCGCGCTCGGCGTCTCGCCGAGGAACCACGGACCGCGCACCGCGCCCTCGACGAGCCGCCACAGTGACTTGCGGTGCTCGTCCGTCGATTCGCGCAGACTCGGTCCCGCATCGCCAACCCACTTACCGGGCTCGTCGCCGTACGTGAACGTCGGGTAGACCGCGGCGACGAGGAACATGAGCCAGCGCAACAGCTCGCGGCGTAGTGGATCGCGCACGCTCGGCACGAGCTCGAGCTCGGGCACGAGACCATCGATGTAGAGAACGAGCGCCGCGCTCTCGGTCATCACGGTGCCGTCGGGCAGCACGACCGTCGGCACCTGTGCGAGTGGATTGACTAGGGCGAGCTTGTCGTGGCCCGCAGCTGTCGTGTAGTCGACCTCTTCGCGCGTGTACGGAATCTTCGCGAGCACGAGAGCAGCCTCGACGATCGCAGAGCCGCAGCCGCGCGTGCCAAGCACACGCCAGGGCGTCTCTTCGCCGAGCGCCGGGTCGCTCATCCCTTCACGGCTCCTTCGCGATCGACCGCGAGCCCCATCGTGTGCATGCCCTTGTCGACGTAGATCGTCGCGCCGGTGATGCCGCTCGCGAGCGGGCTGCACAAGAACGCGGCGGTCGCGCCGACTTCTTCGGCGGTGATCGGCTCGGGCAGCGGCGAGTTGCGTTTCGCGTAGTCGACCATCTGATCGATGAAGCCGATCGCGCTCGCGGCGCGCGACGCGTACGGGCCTGCCGAAATCACGTTGACGCGATGGCCAAACTTGCGGCCGGCTTCGAACGCGAGCGTGCGCGTATCCGATTCGAGCGCGGCCTTCGCAGACGACATGCCGCCGCCGTAGCCCGGCACGGTGCGCTCGCTCGCCATGTACGAGAGCGAGATGAACGAGCCCGGACGCCGCATCAGCGGACTGAAGTGGCTGACCATCGACACCATCGAATACGCCGACGCCGACAGCGCGCCGAGATAGCCTTTGCGCGAGACCTCGAGCAGCGGCTTCTTCACTTCGGGGCCGTTCGCGAGGCTGTGCACGACGATGTCGAGCCCACCTACGCCGAGGTCCGCTTTCATAGCAGCGGCAAGGCCGCCGATCGTGAAGTCTCCCGCGTCGCGGTAGCGGCGGTTGTCCTTGAGCTCGGCCGGGACGTCTTCGAGGCGGTCGAACTCGGCGTCGAGTGGATAGATCTTCTGAAACGCGAGCTTGCCGCCACTGGCGAGCTTCATCGACTCGTCGAACTTGCCGCGTTCGAGCATCGTCTTGAAGATGCCGAGCGCGGGCGGCCACGTCGCGACCGAGACCTTCGCACCCGCCTCCGCCAAGGCTTTCGCGATCGCGAAGCCGAATCCGCCATCGTCGGCGACGCCCGCCACGAGCGCGTGCTTGCCGGTGAGATCGATCGTCAGCATGGGGGCGGAGTCATCCCGCGGATTGGCCCGATTCGCAAGCGAGCAAACCCTTCCTGGCGCCGCTGTAACGCTGCGGGATCTCAGAAATTCGAGAGTCGTGACCGTTGGCACCATCTGTTGATGCATACGCATCGCGATTAGTGCGCCGGGGTTAGCAGGCGTCGGCGATTTGCCAGCTCTGGATCGAACACCCACGAGTACGTTCCGCCCATGCGAATTGCTGTTTTGCTTGCCGCGCTCGCGCTTCCGCTCACCGCGTCCGCTGATCCGTCGTTCAACGACCGCGTCATGCAGCCGCCGAAGCGCCTCGATGCGAACGCGCCGCGCTCGTTCACGAACGTCTCGCACCTGGTCTACTTGAACCGCTGCCCGGGTGGCTGCGTGGTGTCGCCGGGCTTCGACGACGCGAAGACGAACCACTCGAGCATTCCGAACTCGCAGGCGACGCTGACGGCATTCCCGCTCGGCGACCCCGCATGGAATCGGCTCGTCCAGTGCGTGCGCGACGGCTTCGCGCCGTTCGACATCCAGGTCACCGATGTCGATCCGGGTTCCGCGAACCACTTCGAAGTGATGATTGCAGGCAACGCGACCGCGATCGGCGTGCCGGGTGCCGGCGGCGTCGCGCCGTTCGAGCCGTGCGACGGCCAGCTGCAAGACAACGTGATCAGCTTCGTGTTCGCGGCCGACATCAACAACGAGGACTTCTTGTGCTGGGCCGCGCTGCAGGAGCCCTCGCACCTGTTCGGCCTCGATCACCTGCTCGACGCCAAAGATCCGATGACGTATCTGACGCCGCCGATCAAGAAGGAGGGCTTTCAGAACACGGCGAACAACTGCGGTGAAGACACGCCGCGCGAGTGCTGGTGCGGCGGTACGAAGCAGAACAGCTACCAGTACCTGATGGACACGTTTGGCCCGTCGCATCTCGAGCCCGCGACGATGGCGATCACCGAGCCGGCCGATGGCGCGTGGGTGAAGCCTGGCTTCAACGTGCGCTTCGCGGTGATGTCGCAGCTCAGCGTGACGAGCGCATCCCTCCAGGTCGATGGCACGACGACGCAATCGATCGCGCAGGGCGATCCGCAGGTGTTCGCGACGTCGACGAGCCTCACCGGCGGCGATCACACGATCAGCGTGACCGCGAAGGACTCGGCGAACCGCGACGTCAGCGGGCAGATCACCGTGCACGTCGTCGATCGCTGCGATGGCGGCAGCGCTTGCGCGAAGGACTTTCACTGCCTCGGCGGCTACTGCCTGCCCGGCGGGAAGGTGCCCGGCGGCCTCGGCGCTGAGTGCACGGGCAACGAGAGCTGCATCACTGGCCAGTGCGCCAGCGATGGCACCAGCATGGTGTGCACCGGCAACTGCGACGAGGGTATGACCTGCCCTGGCGGATTCTCGTGCGTCGGCACGTCGCCGGGCATGGGCGTGTGCTGGCCGGCCCCCGACGACGGCGGCTGCTCGACGTCTAATGATCATTCACCGCTGTTCGCGCTGCTCGGTCTCGGCGCGCTCGTGATGATCGTCCGCCGCCGTAAATAGTATCTTCGGCGGGTGAATCGATTCAGGCGCGCGGCGATCCGAGCCGCGATGAAGAGCGAGTGGTTCGTGCGCTTCGCGGGGCGCGGCCGGTCCGAGGGTCCCGACGAAGCGCTCGATCGCCAGATCGCTGCCGCGCTCGAATATCAGCGGGTGGCGCGGCTCCCGCCGCTCGAGTCACTCGATCCTGTTGCCGCGCGTGCGTTCGCCGAGTCGAACCTCGAAGCAACCGAGCTGGCACCGGAGTCGATGGCGGAGATCATCGACACGACGCTCACGCACGATCGGATTCCGGCGCGGATCTACGTGCCGCAAGACGCGGGCAAGCACTGGATCGTCTGGTGCCACGGCGGCGGCGGCGTGATCGGATCGATCGAAGGCTCCGACCGCGTGACTCGCTATCTGGCCGAGCACACCAAGTGCACGGTCGCCTCGGTTGGCTATCGGCTGGCGCCCGAGGACAAGCATCCGGCCGCAATCGATGACGCGGTTGCCGCGTGGGAAGCACTGACCGAGCGAATGCCGGCCGGGGCGCGCGCTGCGATCGGCGGCGACAGCTTCGGTGGCTTCCTTTCAGTGCATGTCGATCGCGAGACCCGCGTGCGCGGCCTGCGGCAGCCGGATCTGCAGATCCTCGTCTACCCACTGGTCGATATGACGCTGACGCAGCCTTCGATCGATCGCTATGCCGAGGGCTACTTATTGACGAAGGCGATGATGAATTACTTCCGCGACCACTACCTGAACAACGCGGACGAGCGCCAGACCGGCTCGCCGTGGTTCTGGAAGGACGTCAGCGGGGCCGCGCCTGCGATCATCTCGACGGCCGGGTACGACCCACTCGTCGATGAGGGCAATGCGTGGGCAGAGCGGCTCGCCGCTGCCGGCGTCACCGTACGGCATCACTGCCACCCGGGGCTCGTGCACGGATTTCTCTCGCTTGCCGGAATCGTGCGCGCCGCCAAGTCGGCGACCGACCAGATCTGCGTAGAAATCGTCGAGCTCCTTTCAGAGTGATACGCTCGGCCCGTGCACGTTCTCATCGCGGTCGCTGATGTCGGCGCCGGGGTACAGCTCGAAGAGGCACTGACGCAGGCCGGCTTCGCAGCGCGTTGGGACGGCAACCAGGCGGATGGTCCGCGCGGCGCGTCGCAACAGGAGGTCGTGCTGATCGATGCCGATCGCCTGGGCGAGAACCTCTGCTCGGTGACCGACGCGTGGCGCGATCACTTGTCGGTGCCTGGCGTTGTCGCGCTCGGCACGTCGGCGACGGCCCGCGAGCAAGCGCCGATCGCGCGCGTCACGCTGCTGTCGCCATCCGCGCAGACGTCGACGATCGTAAAAGCGATCCGCGAAGCCGCGAAGCTGCGGCTCTCGGTGGGCATGCGCTGGCCAGTGCTGCGTGCGGCCCTCAAGTTGCCGCCGGCCGCGAATACACCCGAAGCATGGCCCGCAGTGGTCTTGCACTCGCGCAATGCAGATCTCGAGGTCGCGCG
>DASUFX010000793.1:0-5665 GCA_036274355.1 Kofleriaceae bacterium
GGCTTCGTAGCCTGCGTGACTTCGCCTTCGAGCCACACGAGGCCAAGCGCATCGACTGCGCGCGCGGCAAGACGCACCACGTCCGCGACACTGAACGGTCGCTCGCGACTGCTCACCCCATCGCGCGGACCCGAGACAGGCACATCCAACGGTAACCAGAGCGCATCTTCGTCGCAACCACCCTGGGTGGCGTGGTGTCGTTATGAACGGTAGGATGCAAATCGCCTCCGTTATGGCCGACGAAGTCAAACCCGACCCCGCTAGGGAGGCGCCCCCGATCGGCAAGCACAACGTCGCCCGCGACGACGAGCTGGTGAATCTCAAGTTGCGCCGGACGCCCCTCAAGGTCCGCGCGCTTACCGCCGCCGGCGTCGTCTTCCTCGCGATCTTCTTCCTGATCAAGCTGAACCCGGATCGCCGGTTCGCCGGCAACAGTGACACCCCCAAGACCGTCACCGTCGCGGACCTTGCACAGGGCCATGTCGACGCGGATGCGTTTGTATCGGTAGCCGCCGAGCCCATGATGTCGCACGCGATTCGCGCGCAGACCGCGAAGAACAGCGTCGGGCTGCGCGTGGTGCCGGTCCGCGGCTCGAGCGAGAAGCTCTGGATCGTGCTGCCCGGCGATGGCTGGGTCGACCCGTCGAAGGGCGCGTACACCGGCCGTGTGCGTCCGCTCGGTGATCTGCCGTTTTCCGGCGTGCTCGAAGACTTCCTTGCTGCGCATCCGAGGCCGCTGTTTGCGACAGCTGCTGCCGTCCGCGCCGGCTTTGGCTCGTCGAAGCTGACCACGGTCGCCGGCGACGAGATCAGCGTCGGCGATAACGACCGCGTTGGCTTCGACGTCGTCGAGCCGAATGCCGCGGTCATCGTCGGCACGTACAACGAGCGGCTGCCGAACGTGGCCGCCTGGACGCAGGCGTTCATCGATGCCGGCATCACCGGCTTCGCTAACGGTCGTGACGATCGCGAGCGCGTGTTCTTCGACGTCACGATGCCGAACGCCGTCGCGAGCATCGCGACGAAGCTCGAAGCAGCCGGGCTGTGGGCCGCGCGCGTCGATCCGGTCACGCATCACCACGAGACGACCTGGCGCGCCCTCAAGACGTCGGGCCCGGCGGGCTTCACGATCGGCGGGCTCACGATTCCCGACGGCCAGCTCGATCTCATCGGGCTCTACGTCGTCCGCGATATTCCGAGCGGCGCATACGCGGTGATCGTCGGCGAGAAGCCGGCGGACTACTGGTACGTGCTACCGGTCGCGATCCTCGTCGGGCTCATCGCGCTCGTGTTCGCGTGGGCGCTTGTCCGCGCGATCAAGCGCGATTTCCTGTCGGCCAAAGTCGCGGCAGCTTCGTGACATACTCTCGCGGTGGCGGATAAGCCTGGCGAAGGGCCAGACGCGATCCCGACCGTCCAAGCGAAGGTCGGCGGTGATGCCGAGCCACCATTAGGCACGATGCAGATGCCACGCGGCGGCGTGCCGGGAAGCCCGCCCGCGATGCACCCCGAGGGTACTTCCTCGCCTGGCGGCTCGGGGGCGCCCGGGCCGCTGATGCCGACGATGGTGCCGTCGACGCAATCGCCGATGCCCGCCAACGCGCCGCCGGTGATGCCGCAGGAAGGCCGCTACACGATCAACCACGAGATCGCGCGCGGCGGCATGGGCCGTGTCGTCGATGCGACCGACACCGTGCTCGGCCGCACCGTCGCGCTCAAGGAAGCGCTGTCCCTCGATCCGGACGCGCTGCGCCGCTTCCAGCGCGAGACGCGAATCACCGCGCGCCTCGAGCATCCGTCGATCGTTCCGGTTCACGACGCCGGAGTCTCGATCAGCGGTCAGCCGTTTTATGTCATGCGCAAGGTCGGCGGCCGTCCGCTCGAAGAGCTCGTCGCACACCGCGAATCGCTCAACACACGCCTCGCACTCGTCCCGCACGTCGTCGCAGCGGCGCAGGCGATCGCACACGCACACACGCGCGGCATCGTGCATCGCGATATCAAGCCATCGAACATCCTCGTCGGCGATCTCGGCGAGACGATCGTTATCGACTGGGGCCTCGCCAAGGGCATCGACGAGGCCGACGAGCCCGACTCGCCGATCCAGCGCGTGATCGAAAACGACGACGCGATCAAGACGCGCGCCGGCATCGTGTTCGGCACGCCGGGCTTCATGGCGCCCGAACAGCTGCGTGGCAAACCCGTCGACGAACGCTGCGATGTCTACGCGCTCGGCGCGACGCTGTATCACCTGCTCGCTCGGCGGCCGCCACATCACGCGAAGGGCGCCGACGAGATGATGAAGGCGGCGGTCAAGGGCTCGCCGACACCGCTCGCCCAGATCGTCGACGGTGTGCCACCCGAGCTGATCACGATCGTCGACAAGGCGCTCGCCCACGACGCAGCCCACCGGTACCAGGACGCCGGCGCGCTCGCCGAAGATCTGCAGCGTTTCCTCACCGGTCAGCTCGTCGCATCGCACTACTACACGCCGCGCGAGCGCGTGATGCGGTTCATCCGCCAGCATCGCAACAGCGTGCTGATCGCGACCGGCGCGGTGATCGCGCTGATCGTGCTCGCGGCGGTGTTCATCCAGCAGATCCGCGAGGAGCGCGACATCGCGGCCGAGCAGCGCCAACTCGCGGTGCGCGAGAAGCAGCGCGCCGAGAAGCAGCGCGAAGAAGTGATCGAGAAGTCGCGCGAGCTCGTGCTCAACAACGCGCGCCACTCGGCCGCTGACGATCCGACGCGCGCAGTCGCGATGGTCAAGCCGCTCGTCGACGCCAGCCATTGGCGTGCCGCTCGCGATGTCGGTGCGGCCGCGCGCGTGCACGGCATCGCGTTCAGCATGTCCGCGTCACCGCATACGCTCACGCTCGAGCTGTCGCGCGACGGTGATAGTGCACTTGCCGCCGGTGACGACGGCGTCGTGCGGATCTATGACCTCGCGAAGCGCGAGAGCCGCGTGATCGCCGACATGAGGAGCGCGGTGATGGCGCGCTACGCCGACGGCGAGCGGAAGATCGTGCTGTTTCAAGGCAACCGACTCTCGATCCTCGACGCTGCGACCGGTGACCGCCGCGACGTCACCGCGCCGACCGCGATCGCGCAGCTCGAAGTATCGGGCCCGATCGCCTACTGGGTCGATCCTGCAAACGCGCTCTGGAAGCTCGACCTTGCCGGCACCGCGCCGTCGAAGATCGACGTCTCCGAGCCGGTGAACGCGGTGGAGCCCTCGCCCGATGGCCGCTGGATCGCGCTCGCGGGCAGGGACCATCTGCTGCTCGCGGATCGCACGAATTCGACGCTGCCGCCCGAGATCGTGACGATCGGCCACACGAAGACGATGTCGTGGTCGGCGGACAGCGAGCACCTGATCGTGCTGATCAACGAAGAAGTCATCGACGTCAACATGGTCCCGGCGCCCCAGGTCTTTCGCCGGATCACGGTCGGGCAGCGCTTCTCGGCGGCGTACAGCGGCGGCCGCATTTACAGCGCAGGGCCGACCGGTGTCGGCGTCGTCGAGCAGGCAGGTACGAAGCTGCGCTCGGCCGGTCCTGAATACACGGTCGGCGTGCACGAAGGCCGCAACCGCGTCGTCGTGGCGGCGAAGCCGCAGGGCGAGATCCTCGTGCTCTCGGACTACGGCGACCACACGCTGCGCTGCCCGGTGCCGATCTCGATCGTCGCGACGTCCGCGCGCGGACCGTGGATCGTCGCCGCGAGCGACAACCGGCTGCTGCTGTGGAACCTCGATGCGATCGAGCCCCGCGTGCTCACCTAGCGCTCGCCGAGCAGCGCGCGTCTCGTCACCAACGACCACGCGATCGTCACGTACTTCGACGAGCCAGCCGAGTGGATCGACTTGCGCAAGAACACCACCGTGCAGCTCGGCCTCCTCGACGCGATCCACAGCGTCGCCAGTGCGCCTGGGGGCGATGAAGCCGTCATCATCGACAGCACGCGGCGCGCGTACCGCGTCGCCGGCCTCGGTCAACCGCAGCTGCTCGACGGTGACATCAGCGCCGCGACGTTCATCGACGATCGCCGGCTCGTGGTCGCCGGCACCGGCGGTCTGCGCATCGAGGACACCCAGCAGCACACGAAGCTCGCGCTCTACGCGCACGATGCGGCCGCCAAGACCATCGCCGCCACGACCGCCGATGGTGGTTGGGTCGCGGCTGCGTTCGAAGATGGCGTGCTGTGGCGCAAGCACCTGTCGACGAATGCCGCCGGCGAGCTGCAGGTCGGGCCCCTCACCGGAGGTCTGCCGCTCGCGATCACGGACGACGGCACGACGTTGTTCGCAATCGGTGGCGAGCTGCGCGCGTGGCGTCCCGACGGGAAGGTCGATGTGATCGCGAAGCCGATCACGCCGCTCTTGGCGCTCGCGACCGTGGATCAAACTCACGTGCTCGCGCTCGCGGAAGCCGGTGTCCACCTCGTCGAGCTCGATCACGCGGCGTCGCTCCCGTCGCCAACCGTGCTGCTCGCAAAGTCCGCCGCGCTCGCTCGCTCCGGTGGCCTGCTCGCCGCGCCGACCGTTACCGGCGGGGTCGAGGTGATCGATCCGCTCGTCGACTGGCGCTGGGCGCTCGCCACCCCGCAGAAAGGGCAGGCCCCGTTCTCGGTGGTCGATATCGCTCCCGATGGCTCGCGCGTGCTGGGCGGAAGCGCGACCGAAGTGTTCGTGTGGACGCTCGACCTGCCCGCGGACACCGACGCGACGAAGGCCTGGCTCGCGAACCAGACGAACGCGACCGCTGACAATCCGTCGGGGCCGCTCGGCTGGAACTAGCGCCATGCTAAAACCGGCGGAGTGACTCCCTTCCGCCTCTACGACTCGATGCGCGGCCAGAAAGTGCCGTTCGAACCCCTGCAGCCCGGCAAGGTCGGTGTCTACGTCTGCGGTCCGACGACCTACGCCCCCGCGCACATCGGTCATGCCTACTCCGCGATCGCGTTCGACACGATCCGGCGCAGCCTCGAGTTCCTCGGCTGGGACGTCTTCTACGTTCGCAACGTCACCGATATCGACGACAAGATCATCAACGAGGCGAACAAGACCGGCCAGGATCCGTTCGCGATGTCGGCGCGGTTCGCGGCCGATTACAATCGCGACATGGCGCGCTTCAACGTGAGCGCACCGTCGATCGAGCCGAAGGTCACCGGTCACATCCCGCAGATCATCGCGATCGTCGAGCGGCTGGTCGCGAACGGCCACGCCTACGTCGTCGACGGCGACGTCTACTACTCGGTCGAGTCGTTCCCCCCGTACGGCAAGCTGTCGGGCCAGACGCTCGACAAGCTCATGGACGGCGCGCGCATCGACGTCGACGAGCGCAAGAAGAATCCGGCCGACTTCGCGCTGTGGAAATCGGCGAAGCCGAAAGAGCCGTTCTGGGAGTCGCCGTGGGGCAAGGGTCGCCCCGGCTGGCACATCGAGTGCTCGGCGATGACGGTCACGCACCTCGGTGCGACGTTCGACATCCACGCCGGCGGCAAGGATCTGATCTTTCCGCACCACGAGAACGAGATCGCGCAGTCGCAAGGCGACACCGGCGTGGGCACGTTCGCGCGCTACTGGCTGCACAACGGCTTTCTGAACTTCGAAGGCGTGAAGATGTCGAAGTCGCTCGGCAACGTCTTCAACTGCGATCAGATC
>DASUFX010000794.1:0-24633 GCA_036274355.1 Kofleriaceae bacterium
TCGATACCGGGCTTGCCGCTGCGATCGTTGACGCTGCCGACGGTCGCGATCGCATCTTCGATCGCTGCACGCACCGGGCCGGCATCCGCCGAGGCCGGGATGATGATCCCGTCGCCGTTGAGCACCGTGTCGGCAAACGCCTTCGTCACCGCGATCGTGTCCTCGATCGTGATAGCGATCGCGTCCTTCTTGCCGAGATCAGCGAGCATGCGCTTCGCAGCGGCGAGCACGGGCTTGTCCGCGATCGCCTCGAGCTCGACCGAGTCGGCGGAGGTCAGCACCTCGGTCGGGTTCTTGAAGATCCGTTTGATATCGGCGACGGCGGTCAGCACGTCGTGGACGCGGATGCGGCCGTCGCTGTTGACGTCCATCAACTGGAGCGTCAGGGGATCGACATCGACGCCGTTGGTTGGCATCGCAAGCGCGACCCACAACTTCTGATCCAGATCGGGGAGCGCGAGCAGGTCGAAACCGTCGCGCAACGTGACCTGATCGACCGCACCCGCACGAAAGAAATGCCACCGGTGAAGCATCGCCGGCAGTCTAGACCCGCGAGCTTTGCGCGAGGGGGCGATCCGTCTACTAGTTTTTCGCGTCCGCTGTTACGCTTGCGGCTTCTTTGGATTCGTCACGGCGATCCTCCGTCCGGCTTAGAGCTCGGTCTCGGGCAGCGTCGTACGGTGCATGCGCGGTTGCGAGGCCCGCGTGTCCATCACGACCGCGGCGCCGGCCTGCATCATGCTGGCGATCGCGCCGAACGCGAGCGTCCACTGCTCCGCGACCGCGGGCGTCCACGACTCGGCGGCGACCTCGGCGAGCGTCGCGAGTAGCGCGTCGCCAACTTGATCGTACATGGCATGTGTCACGCCGTACTCGACGTGCTTGGCGCCGAGCTGGCCGAGTGTCGACACGAGCCATGGTGCGTCCTCGAGGTGATCGAGCACGGCCGCGATCGCACCCGCGAGCATCTTCGCCTGCGCGCTGCGGTCGCGCCGGAACATTGGCGCCAGCGCCGGATAACGCTCGAACAAGATCTCGTAGAACCGGACCGTCAAGTCCGGGCGGCGATCGATGATGAGGTCGAAGCTGAGACGGAGCATGGTGGGATCGAGTGTCATGGCCCATCCCTAAGAGCACGCCGAATGCCGGCGCCAGCCGCGTAGGTTCGCGGGCTTAGCAGCGCACGCAGCGTGCGCGCACGCTGACCGCACGGGAAAGTGGTGCCGCGTCAGTCGTCGAGCGAACGCTGATTTGTCTCGCGCATGCCGAGCATGATCGGAACGCCGATGATTCCGTACGCCATCACGAAGAACGCCGGCGCCATCGGTGAGTGCGCCTTGTCGATGAGCCACGTCGCGATGATCGGCATCAGCCCGCCGGCAAGTGCGAGCGTGACGCTGTACGCGAAGCTCATCGAGGTCACGCGCGTGCGCAGCGGAAAGATCTCGACCACCATCGCGCCCTGCAGACCGAGCGCCATCGCGAGCGGGATGCCGAGCATGAGCTGCCCAACCATGAACAGCGCGGGCTCGCCCTCTAGCATGAAGCGCTGGCTCGTATAGATCGCGAGCATCAATACGATGGAGAGCGCGATCATCATGCGCCGGCGGCCGAGACGATCAGACAGCCAGCCGCCGAGGATCTTCGCGAGGAGCACCACGGCGAGCGAGATCGTGTTGATCAGCTGGAACGTCGTGCTTTCTGCCTTGCGTCGTTCGACAGCGAACGTGAATGCCAGGTAGTACGCCGCGTTTGTCATCGCCACGATGCCGAACGTCTGCACGATCGGCTTCCAGTCCGCGATGAGCGACTTGACGATCGGTGCGCGCTCGGCGGCGGCCTTCACGCCTTGCTCTGACTCATGAATGCCACGGCGGAGCAGCCAGCCGATGATGCAGAGCAAGATGCTCGCGAGGAACGGAATCCGCCAGCCCCACTCGGCGGCTGCCGCATCGCCGAGGCTGAGCCGCACGAGCCACGCGGTCAGCGAGCCGAGCAGAAAGCCCAACGTGGTGCCGGCGGCGGTCGAGCTCGCGATGATGCCGCGCACCAGCGGCGAGGCGAGCTCGGTCGTGTAAACCATCGAGCCTGTAAACTCGCCGCCGAGTGAGAAGCCTTGGACGATGCGCATCAGCCCGAGCAGGATCGGGGCGGCGATGCCGATCGAGTGATAGGTTGGCAAGCAACCGATCACGAGCGTTGCGCCGCCCATCAGTGCGATCGACAGCGTGAGCAATGCGCGGCGGCCAATCCGATCGCCGACAATGCCGAGGACGAGACCGCCGATCGGTCGTGCCGCAAACCCGACCCAGAAGATCGCGAAGGTCAGCAGATCGCGATCGTCCTTCGCCATCGTTGCCGGCCAGAATTGCTTACCGATTTCCGCCGAGAAGTACCCGAAGACGGCGTAGTCGAACCACTCGAGGACGTTGCCGATCAATCCCGCTGCCGCGGTTCGAAGCGCCGATTGCACGGCGGCATACTACCGCGTCGTAGCGCGGACGGATGACGCTGCGACTACCGCGCGCTCCGTACAGAGAAGCGAGGCGAACGATGAGGGGCCACGCTTCTCGACGATCTCGTCGAAGCGGAGACGGAACACGGATGCGAACGACTGCACGGCCGGGTGACGGTGGATGAGCGAAGAGATGATCCGGCTGCAGTTTTCTTCTCGATTCTGCAAGCAATACGCCTCGGCGGGCGCGACTTGCTCCGATTGCTCGCGCGTCTCGACGAGGTAGACCGGATCGACGGTTGGTGAGCGACAGGCAAAGCAAATGTCCACACTCACCGAAACAATCAACGCGATGATGACACCCGAGCTATTTCGCTCGCTCGCGGTCCGAGCAGGTGTCTCCGAAACGAAGGTGCGAACCGGGATGACCGCAGCCACCGGCGCGATCATGGAAGGTCTCGCGCGGCATGCGCACAACTCGAGCGTAATGGACGATACGGTTCAGCTCGTCGATCGCACGCCCGAAGTCTCCGATCCGCTCGTCGCGGTAGAGGAGGACGATCGCATGCGCTCGGCGAGCAACCAGATGCTCGGCCTCGCGACGAACGACACGAGTGGCGTGACGAAACGACTCGCGAGCTCGCTCGGCGTCGGCACCGGAGTCGCGTCGACTCTGCTCGCGGCAGCATCGTCGATCATTTTGAACGGATTGCACCGCTTCAGCCGCGCGCGTGGCGGTATGGATTCGACCGCGCTGTCGGCGACGTTGCTCGCCGAGGCGCCCGGGTTCTTCGCGGCGATGCCGGGCCCGGTGCCGAGCAGCTGGCGCGAACGCGAGCGCCGCATCGAGCGGCCGGCGGCGCGATCGCACGAACGGCGCTGGCTATGGTTGCTCGCGCTGATCCCAATTGTGGCGATCGGCGCGTGGTTGATCAATCGCCACGAACGCGGCGAGCGCCGCAACGCGACGCCGATGGGCAAGGTGACCGAGCCCGATCGCATGGCGCCCCAGCAGCGCGCGATCACGCCGCCTGCGCCCGAGCCGAAGTCTGTCGTGCCCGAGGAACCCGCGCCGATGCCCGAGCGTCAGACGATGCCCGACCAGACGCAAACGGAACCGACGCCAGGTGAGGCGCAGCTGCAACCGGCGCAGTGGCAGCTACCGCTACCCTCCGATCAGGACCAGCAAGTCAGTGGCGCGGAGTCTCCGGCGATCGGCGTCGACGCGCAGCAAGCCCAAGAGTCGGATCAGGTGAGCGGCGCGGAGTCGCAGGTGACAGGCGACGCGCAGCAAGCCCAGGAGTCGAGCGAGAACCAGCAGGCAATGGGCCCCGAGGCGCAGCAAGAACAGCAAACGAATCAGGGCGAGAGTACGGAGTCGCAACAAGAGCAGCAGCGGAAACAGGACCAGCAGGCGATGGGCCCCGAGTCGCAGCAAGAGCAACAGCGCGATCAAGATCAGCAGCAGGGCACCACGTCGCAGCCAGGAGAGCTGAACCTGTCGCAGCCAACGACCGGCACCGAGCCACAGCAAGAGCAACAGCGGAAGCAGGAGCAGCAGGCGACGGCACCCGAGGCGGAGCAGGGCCAAGAGTCAAACCAGGAGCCGTCGGCGCAAGAGCGGATGGTTCCGGTGCCGGGTATGCAGTCGAAGCAGGAGCAACAGCTGAATCAGGAGCAGGGGACCGAGTCGCAGCAAGACCAACAGCGGAAACAGGATCAGCAGGCGACGGCACCCGAGGCGGAGCAGGGTCAAGAGTCGAACCAGGAGCCCTCGGCGACGGGCACCGAGTCGCAGCAAGACCAACAGCGGGAACAAGAACAGCAGACGACGCCCCAGGCACAGCAAGAGCAACAGCGCCCGATTCCGGTCCCGGGCATGGAATCTCAGCAGGTGCCACAGCCGAATCAGTCGCAGCAGGACCAGCAGCGGAAACAGGAGCAGCAGGCGCAGGGCGAGCAGCAACCGCAGCAACCGCAGCAGCCGCCTGTCGAGATCAATCCGGGTACGCCGCCGTCGGAGCAACCGCCTGTCGAGATCAATCCAGGCACGCCCGCTGGTCAGCCACAAGAGGAGAGCAAGCCACCGGTCACGCAGCCCGAGCAACCGTCCGCGGGAACACAGGCGCAAACGACTCAGCCATCTGCGCCTGAAGGCGACGTCGCCGCGGCGATCGAGGCGCAGATCGAGTCCCCGAATCCACCCGAAGAAGGGGTCACACTCGACGAGCTCAAGTTCGATTCGGGACGCGCACAGATCAAGGAGAACGCGAGCGCGAGCGAACAACTGTCGCGCGTCGCCGAGATTCTCGACGCGAACCCGAACGTGCGGATCCAGATCAATGGCTATACCGATCTCACGGGGAACAAGGATGCCAACATGAAGCTCTCGCAGAAGCGCGCCGAGGCTGCGAAGGAGGCGCTGATGCAGCGTGGGATCGATGGCTCGCGCATCGAGGCGAAGGGCCGGGGAGGGGAAGAGCCGATGGAGGAGACGCCGGTGCAGTCCGATGCAAATCGGCGCGTCACCGTTCTCGTCGTGTCGCGCTGAGCGTCCATGCAGAACCCGGCAGCTCGTTCATGACTTGACGCCAGCCGGCGCGGCTTCGAAGCCACCCGCCTTGGTGACCGGCACCACGGCAGGCGGGGCGGCAGGCGGGGCGACCGATGCAGGGCGCTCGCCTGACGCGAGCCACAGCGCTGCTGGCAGCACGAGGAAGTCGGCCAGCAGCGCGAGCACGAATGCGGATGCGGTCATCAGGCCGAACTGGCGCAGTGGCGGGAAGCTCGATGGTGCAAGGCCCAAGAATCCGATCGCGTTGATCACGGTCGCGAACACGATCGCTCGCCCCGCGATCTGCAGCGTGTGGTGAAGGCGAGCCTCGAGTGATGCGCGAGGGCCTTCGTGCAAGTGGTGGAAGAAGTGCATCTGATCGTTCTCGGTCGTGCCGAGCACGGTCGTCGCGATGATGATCGTCGCGACATTCAACGTGCCGCCGAACAGGCGCAGGCCGAGAAACGTGACGAGCAATGCGAACAGCGATGGGATCATCGCGAGAAGCCGTTCGGTGCCGCTGCGAAACACGATGAGGAACACCATGAGGATGACGACGACAGTCAGCACCAGGCTCTCGGCGAGGGTCGGTACGAGGCTCTCGCTGATCTTCGCGTCGAGCAGCGCGGTACCGACCACACGCATGGTTGCCCCCGCAAGTGAGGGCGAGGTCGCAAGCGCCTCGGTCCAGGCGGTCGCTGCCCGCGCCGTCAGAGCGTTGTAGCCCTTGGCATGACCATCACGGAACAGCACCGTGAGCTGAAGGTCCGCGAGCCCACTCGCATCGATGAACGCGCGCAGCTCCGGCTCGCTGAGCAGTAGCTGCTCGACGTCCTGGACCGCGCTCGCGAATGCAGCGGGATCGCGAGGAAGCGACTCGCCGCGGCCGGCGAAGTAGCTGCGCATGCGCAGTGGCGTCGTCGGACCGGTCACCCCGGTAACGTTGGTGGTGGCGTCGAGCGCCGTCGCGTAGCGATCGATCGCGTGTAGCACCTCGGGCTCGGTCGCGGCGGGATGCGGCAGATGAATCCAGACGTGCGCGACGTTGAGATCGCTCGCGTGAGCGCGGAACCAACGGATGTCACGGGCGACCCTGCTCGCCGGATCGATATTGGTCAGCACGTCAACAGCCACCGGGAGACCGCTGAATATCCCCGGCACGCCGGTGACCGCGAGCGCGCCGGCGACGCAGAAAGCGAGCGCGCCCGCGACGAACGCCTTGCGGTGGCGATATGTGAGCTCCGGTAACGCGCGCGATACGCGATCGTAGGCCTTCGTGCGGACCTGGATCTGACGACCGGTCGGTGTACGCAGCACGCGCTGTAGCGCGGGAAACAACGTGTACGCGACGATCCACGAGATCAGAAGGCCGAGCGCGGTCCAGATTCCCATCTGCCGGATCGGTTGGATCTTCGAGACTGCGAGCGCCGCGAACCCGGTGGCCGCCGCGATCGTCGACGCAGTCACCGGCAAGAGCTTGGTGCGCAGCGCGAACAGCTGGTGCTCCGCGAGTGGCACGCCTTCGGGCTGGTCGACGTATCGCGAGTGCAGATACGTCAGCGTCGCGAGTGTCGTCACCATGACGGTGAGCGGCACGAGCGCGGAGACGATCGTGAACTCGAACCCGAGCAACGAGCCAGCGCCCAGTGCAAGTGCGACTGTCGATCCGAGCGCGAGCACGATCGCGATCAGTGCGCGCAGCGATCGGAACAAGAACAAGACGATCGAAACGAGGAGTACGCCGAGGACAACTAACGAGCGCGCCATCGTCGAGCCGGCAGCGCGTTCGAGCCATGCATTGACGTAGGGCGTGCCGATCTTGCGCACCGCCCCGGCGCCGGAGCGTGCAAGTGCGACGTCGATCGCATCGAGCGCCGTATCGCGGTCCGTCGGCCCGACGACCGCAAGGTTGACAACGATCGCGAGAAACGTGTCGCCGGCGAGCCCCTGACGCCGAAATGTCGGCGTGCCATTCGCGAGCGCGCGCAGGGTTTCCGGGTCGGCACCCGGTCGCGCGCGCCGAAGCATGTCGACGACGGAATATGCGGTGACGCGGGGGACGGCGGCCAATGCTGCCCGCGCGCGATCGACGCGCTCGAGGGAGCTCGGCGACCAAGGATCCGGCGACTCGAACACCAACAGCGCGAGCTGGGGCTCGGGAAAAATCTCGTGGTACTCGCGCGTGGCACGAACATCAGGGTCGCTTGCAACGATCAGGCGACCGATTCCTTCTTCGCTCGGAATGCTCGTCGCGAGCAACGCGGCGGCCGGCACGAGCAGCGCGTACAGGACGATGATGGCGATCCGGTACCGCACGACACGCGCGAGCGTGCGCTGGATGCGATCAGGTGCGGTCACCGCCGTCGCTCCATGCGCAGCGGTGAGTCACGGCACGCTCCGGACTGCGATCGCGAGCTCTGTCGCGCGCGATCCGCATGCGGTGTGCTGCGCTTGACTCGCTCGCGATGTGGCGAACGGTTGTCATTATGCGCAGATCGATTCAACTCGCGCTTGTCGCCGTACTCGCGGTCGGAGCGATCGCAGTCGCAGCGGCGCCCGGCAAGCTGTTGCTTGTCATCTGCTCGCCCGGCTCGCCGGGCTCCACCGAGGAAGCTCAACCGAGGATCGACGCGTTTGCCCGCGCGCTGTCGGCGAAGGCAGGCACCACCATCACCGCCGTCTACGAACCAACCGAGGCCGGCGGCGTGAAGCAGCTCGGCGGCGCTGCTGTTGGCGTCGTATCCCTCCCGTTCTTCCTCGTACACGAAAAAGATCTCGGGATGCATGCGCGATTGGTAGCGGTGCAAGAAGGGCGCCCAGCGCTCGAGTCGTGGGTGTTGGTCGCGCAAAAAGGCAGGATCCATAAGGCGGAGGAGCTCGCCGGCTTCACGATCGCGTCCAGCGCAGCGTTCGCGCCTGGATTCGTACGCGCTGCGACTGCGGGGCTCGGAGCGCTGCCGGCCAACGTGAAGCTGCAGGAGATGACCGCGGTGCTGTCATCCTTGCGCCGCGCCGCCGCTGGCGAACCGATCGCGGTGCTGCTCGACGGACCGCAGGCGGGCGCACTCAAGTCATTGGCGTTCGCGGACAAGCTCGACGTCGTTACTCGCTCGCCGGCGTGGCCGGCCGGCATCGTGGTCAGCCTCGACGCGCGGATGCCGGCGAAGGCATGGGCGCCGATCCAGACGGCGCTGACCGGGCTCGCTGCGGATCGAGCAGCGGCGCAAACGCTGGCAGCGATCCAGATCGCGAAGTTCGTCGCGCTCGACGAGAAATCGCTCGCTAGCGCACGGCAGGCGTACGGGAGGAAGCCGTGAAGTCCGCCGTCCTCGCAAGCGTTCTGTTCTGCGCCGCATGCTCGTCCGCACTGAAGGAACCATCTCCGATCGCGACGTACGCACCTGGGCACGCGGACGGACGGACCGCGAACGAGCTCGTCGCGGCAGCGAATGCGGCGTGGGCGCACCGCGGTGAGGCCGGTAAGGCGGAGGCCGCGCAAGGGCTGTATCTCGACGCCGCGGTCGTCGACCCGCACCGCTTCGACGCGATCGCCGGTGCCATGCGCGCGATCTCGTATCGCATCGAGAACGAGCAGCATGTCGCGCGCGAGAAGCTTGCAAAGATCAGCGTCGAGCTCGGCCAGTTGTGCCAGCGCCGTGCGCCGAAGCAGCCCGAGTGTGACTATCGGCTCGCAATCGCGCTCGGCCAGTACGCACGCGAGAACACGGCGAGCGCCAAGGATGCGGTCAACCGTATGGTCGGTCTGCTGCATCGCGCGATCGCAGCGGCGCCGCGTCTCGATGCCGGCGGTCCCCACCGCGTGCTCGCATACTTGCTGCTGCGCGCGCCGGGCTGGCCGCTCGGCCCGGGCGACGAAGAAGCGGGGCTCGTACAAGCGCGCGCGGCCGTGCAGCTCGCGCCGAATGCAGAGAACGAGCTCGTACTCGGTGAGGCTCTCGCCAAGAACGGTCATCCAAACGAAGCGCGCGCCGCGTACGCGAAGGCAGCCGAGCTCGCGACGGCTGCGCACGAGGCGGGCGAGCCCGAAGCCGCGCGCTGGTTAGCGCAAGCTCGGGCCGGCCTCGCGAAGAACAGCGGTTAGCGCGTCGACCGCGCGGCAACGATCGTACGACCGGTCGTGCGCCCGCCGCCGATGCCGAGGTCGTGCAGCTCCGCGTCGGTGAGACGTGCGGACAGCGTGGTGCGAAACCACTCGAACGACTCTGGCTTCGCGATGGGTGAGTGCTCGACGATTTCGGGTAGGGCAGGCATCAGCTCGGCGAATTGCTTTGCGAGCGCCGCGTTGTCGTCGACGATTGCGGCCGTGTCCGCAAGGAGTCGCCCGACCTCGTCCCGTCGGCTGCGCTTCGGCTCATCGAGCTGCGCGATCGTGACCGCGCCCAGCATCAACGACCACGCGCAGAAGATCCGGTACTGGTCTCCCTCGGGAATCGCCTGGATGTACGCGAGCGCACCCTGCGCATCCTTACGGAGGCTCGCGATCAGATCGGTACGATTTGGCACGAAGAAGCGCCCGGCGGCTTCGTCGTCGTGTTGGTCCTTCAGGATGTTCACCTTCTGAAGGAAGAGACCGAAGTGGTACGCGAGTGACGTGTGCGGTGCTGGCGCGTTCCGCTCGAGCGTCCACAGTTGCGTCAGCATCTCGCCGACAACACCTGCAACGAAGCAGCAGTACCGCGCGACGTCCTCGACATCGACGAGCCGCAGCGGCGTTGGTCGCCTCGTGTAGGCCGCCATGCCCATCGCCATTCGATCCATCGCGCGGAACGAGGCCGCTCGCGCCGGCCAGGGCAGGGCATGTCCCTCGGCGAGCAGGTCGTACGTTTCCCCGAGCAGCGAGCGTTCGCCGGCGGTGAGGTTCGTCGGGAATGCCGCGGCAAACGTATCGACCTCCTGGCGTGACGGCATGGCCCGAAGGAACGCGCGCAGCCGTTCGAACTGCTTTTGCTGCTCTGCCTTGTCGGTGAACGGCGCATCCTCGATCGTGTCGATCACGCGAAACAGCAGATACGCGAGCGCGACCTGATCTCGAAACGGCGGGCCGAGCTGTGGAATGCACAGCGCGAAGCTACGGCTCACGACATCGAGCCAATGCTGGTAATACGACCACGGCTTCATACGACCTTTCCTCTCCGGCGAACAGCAGCGCGAAAACGCCCGAGCGCGAGTAACGGAAAGCAGTCGCGGTACAGGTGGTACCGCAAGAGGAATGCGGAACGCAGCTCGCGGCCTTGTCGGATCCGCGCACCGCGTTGCTCGCCGACGCCATAACCTGGGAAGCCGCATCCGGTGTATGCGTGCTCGTCCCAGCCACCATCGGCGCGCTGGTTATCGAGGAGGTAGCGGGCTGCGCGGTGCGCAACGGTCGAGTCCGCGCGATCGGCAGCGACGAAACCGAGCAACGCCCATGCGGTCTGCGACGGCGTGCTGACACCACGCCCGCGCAACTTCGGATCGATGTACGACTCGCAACCCTCGCCGAACCCGCCATCGCGGTTCTGGTGATCGACGAGCCAGCGGATAGCGCGCCGCACCGAGATGCTGTCCATCGGCTCGCCGATCGCAGCAAGTGCCGGCAACACCGCGCCCGTGCCATAGACGTGGTTCACGCCCCAACGTCCGAACCACGAGCCCTCGTGCTCCTGTTCGGCGTAAAGATAATCGAGCGCCCTCACGATGGCGGGGTGACCGCGATCGAAGCCGAGCGCGGCGAGCGTCTCCACGACATGCGCGGTGACGTCTGCACTCGGCGGATCGAGCATCTCGCCGAAATCGGCGAACGGAATCATCGCCGGGAGACGTGCGGTGTTGTCCTTGTCGAAGGCAGCCCAGCCGCCGTTCTCGCTTTGCATTGCAAGGAGCCATGCGACGGCGCGCTTTTGGGTCTCGTCATCGAGAGCGCCGACGCGGTGAAGCGCGAGAAGCACGACGGCGGTGTCGTCGATGTCGGGATAGAGATCATTCTCGAATTCGAACGCCCAACCGCTCGGCTCGACGTTTGGAACCCATACGCACCAGTCGCCGGGGACGCGGACTTCCTCTTTGCGCAACCACCGTGTCGCGGTCTGGATCGCGGGATCCGCCGGCGCGACCTCGGACTCGACGAGCGCCCAGACCGAGAGTGCCGTGTCCCAGACGGGCGATAGGCATGCCTGCACGCGATGGCTTCCGTCGGCTCGCCGGATCATCCATTTGTCGTGCATGCCATCGATGCCCTTACGAATGACCGGATGGTCAGAGCGGTAGCCGAGCGTGTGCAGGGCCATCAGCGAGTACACCGTCGGCGGTTGGATCCCGCCCCAGCTACCATCGGCCTCCTGGTGCTCGACGATCCAACGCTCGGCGGCCTTGCGCGCACGCTCGCGCAGCGGATGCCATGGCAGCCGCTGGTACTGACGGAGCACCGCATCGATAGCGAGGAACACGCGATCGATCGGGTTGCGTGGTGTGGGTGCGACTGTTGCGGTCGCGATGCGTAGCTCGGCAAGTCCCGCTGCCGGTGGAACGGGTCGTGCCGGCCGGTCATTCATCACCAGCAGCAGCGGGACGATCGTCGCGCGCGCCCACGACGAGAACCGATAGATACTCATCGGGGCACGATCGGGAAGCAGCATCAGCTCGAGCGGCATCGTGGGTAAGTCGTCCCAGCTCCACTCTCCGCAGATCGCGAGCCAGATCCGCGTGAAGACGCGCGCTCCGGCAATGCCACCGCGGGCCATCGCGAACTCGCGCGCGCGATCGAGGTGCGGTCCGGTGTCGCCGGCGAGCTTGAGTGCGAAGTAGCACTCGATCGTCGTCGACAGATCGCCCGGTGCACCGGCGTAGAGCGCCCAGCTTCCGTCCGCGCGCTGGTAGCTGCGGATATCCTGAGCAACCGCGCGCCAGATGGCATCATCTCGCTCGCCGATGACGTGCGTCATCAGAATGTACTCGGCGTCCATCGTCGCGTTCGATTCGAGCTCGGCCCACCAGTAGCCATCCGCGAATTGCTCGCGCCGGAATCGGTCGTGTGCGCGCGCGATCACCTGATCGGCACCAGCGCGCGCGTCGTCGATCTCGGGCTCGACCATGGACTAACTCCTCTCCTGCGCGGCTGCAGGCTGTAGTTGGAACCAACGCACCGCTTTCTCGAGCGTCGTGCGTACTGGCGTCTGTGGAAGTCCGAGCTCGCGGATCGCGCGAGCGCTGCTGGCAAATCGAATCTCGTGCGCGGTGCGTACGCCCTCGAGTGGGATGCGCGCGTGCCGCCTGAACAGGAACTTGTCCGCATAGGCGAGGCCGAGTGCGAGCGCGTATGGCAAGCGCAGGCGCGGGGCTTTGCGACCGGAGACCTGGGCGAGGAGCTCGAGGAGCTCGCGCATCGTCAGGTTGGCGTTCCCGAGGATGTAACGCTCGCCGCGTCGGCCGCGCTCGAGTGCGAGCCAGTGGCCTTCGGCGACATCATCGACATCGACGACGTTCATGCCGGTGTCGACATACGCCGGCAACCTGCCATGCAAGAAGTCGCGGATCAGCGCGCCGGTCGGCGTCGGCTTGACGTCGCCCCAGCCGATCGGAAACGTCGGATTGACGATCACGGCATCGACGCCGCGCACTGCCTCGTCACGTACCAGCCGCTCCGCGCGCCATTTGCTCTCCTTGTACGGACCGGGCGCGATGTGGCCCGCATCCTGGCCCTCGTCGGGGATGGCGCCCTCGCGCATGCCGCCGATCGTGGAGATGCTGGAGGTGTAGACGAGTCGAGCACCGGCCGCGCGTGCCGCAGCGATCACGTTGCGCGTACCACCGACGTTGGTCTCGTGCAGCGCTGTTCGATCGGCGGCGAACGAGTACAACGCGCCGACGTGGAAGACGGCGGCGCAACCGGCGGCAGCGGCGTGCACCGAGCTCGCGTTGCGCAGGTCGCCACGCACGATATCGACCGCTGCTGGGTCTGGGACGTTCGGTGTGGTTCCTGGGCGGAGCAACACGCGCACGTCGATGCCCTTGGCAAGCAGCGTTCGCGCGACCGCGCCGCCGATGAATCCGCTGGCACCAGTGACGAGTGCCTTCACGAGTGCACCTCGCATGCGCCGAGCTCTCCGAGCACCGGCATCAGCTGCTGCATGGCTCGTCGCAACGAGCGGAATGCGATCGCCGTGCGAGTGCCGAGTCGGGCAAGGTCGAGAACCGCCCGTGGCCCGCGGAGCGTGTGACGCACGACGGACGGGACATAGTGCTCGCGTGCCTCGCTCGCGAACCGCGGCAGATCGATCTCGAGTGGATCGAGCACGACGCGCAGGGCCAGCCACGGAATTCCCGCGCGCTCGGCCGCTCGCGCCGATGCCCAGCTCTCGAGATCGACGGCGAGTCGGCCCGGCCGTGCGAGAATGCGCTTGTCCTCGCGCGTCGCTGCGATCCGCGTCGCGCACAACAGCTCGCCTTCAGCGACCTGCGTGTACGCCAGCGCGCGGCGTGCGATGCGCAGCACGGACTCGCGTGCCATGACGGATTCGCCGCTCTCGTCGCGGACCGAGGACGCGAGTACCAGATCACCCGCGCCGAGCGACTTCTCGAGCGCGCCTGCGAAGCCACAGTTGATGACGAGCGAAGGCCGATCTGCGGCGACGACGTGCGCCGCACCTCCGCCGACCCCGACGGCGCGCGCGATCACGCGATGCTCGCCAAGCATGGCGGATGCTGATGTGCCGCGCACCTTCGAGCGGAGAACGGACGCGATGCCACGCAGCTCGATCGGCAGCGCGACCAAGATCAGCGTCGGGCGTTGTTCCCATTCTCCCCATGCCGAGGTCTCGCGTGCCTCGAGCGAGTCACGCCGCCGCTCCCACCGACGTTGCGCTCTCGCCGCACTGTCGTCGCCGGTGATCGAGATGTCCGCGATGTCGCGAAGCGGCACGGTTACTCGCTGCGTCGCGTCCTCGTCGAACATCGCGATCTCGGCGACGTCCTGCTGGTAGACAAATCCGACGAGACTCGAGCCGTCGTGCCGGACCACGGTGACGTAGCCGCGGTAATCGAACGCCTGCTGGACGAGCTGCATGAGGCGCGTGTCGGTCATGGACGCCCCGTCACCATGGATGCGACGGTCCTGGCGAGACCTTTGGTCGAGGTGAACGTCGAATTCACTGCCGTGGGCTCGAAGCCGCAATGGACCATGCAGTCCTGGCAGCGCGGGTTACCGCTCGCGTGCCCGTACTTCGACCAATCGGTCTTCTCCATCAGCTCGCGAAACGTGTTCGCGTAGCCGTCTTGCAGCAGGTAGCACGGTCGCTGCCAGCCGAAGATGTTGTAGGTCGGGTTTCCCCAGGGCGTGCACTCGAAGTCGAGCTTGCCCATGAGGAAGCGCAAGAACAGCGGCGACTGGTTGAAGCGCCACCTCTTGTGAGGTGCATCGAAGATCTGTGAGAACAAGCGGCGAGACCGCTCGCGCTTGAGGAAGTGTTCTTGGTCCGGCGCCTTCTCGTACGAGTAGCCGGGCGAGATCATCATGCCCTCGACGCCGAGCTCCATCATGTCGTCGAAGAACTTGCGGACGCGTTCGGGGGACGCGCCGTCGAACAGTGTGGTGTTTGTCGTCACGCGGAATCCGCGACGCAGTGCCTCGCGAATTGCGGCGACGGCCGTGTCATAGACGCCCTCGCGCGCCACCGATCGATCGTGGTCTACGCGCCCACCATCCATGTGCACACTGAAGCTGAGGTGCTTGTCGGCCTTGAACTCGTCGAGTCTCTGCTGCAGCAACAGTGCGTTCGTGCACAAGTACACGAAGCGCCCGCGCTTGCTGAGGCCGCGCACGATCTGCGGAACGTCGGGGTGAAGGAGCGGTTCACCTCCGGCAATGCTCACGATCGGAGCACCACACTCGTCCGAGGCCGCAAGGCACTCCGCGACCGACAGCTGCTTCTTCAGCAGTGACTGTGGATACTGAATCTTCCCGCAGCCGGTGCACGACAGGTTGCAGCGGAACAACGGCTCGAGCATCAGTACAAGTGGGTAGCGCTCTCGTCCTGCGAGCCGTTGGTTCACTACGTAGCGCGCCACCGCATACATCTGCGCGAGTGGGATTCCCATGAGTCGTCCTTGTCGTCCTTGTGGAAGTTCCGCGTGCAGCGCTGCAACGCAAAGCGAACGACGTGCCACTGCAAACGTTGCGATACCGATGGCTGCGGCCTGCGAGATGGCGTCTCGGCGCGCGCGACGTGCCTACGTGGTGTGTCGCTCTCGTCTTGTGGACATCGCCATTGGCGCGGCGATCAACGCAATCGCTCCACGGTCTAGCGGTGCACGCGTCGGAATATCCATTGCAGGTGGCTCACGGCCATGTGGTCGCGTTTGTCATCGCTCCGTTATGCGTCGACGTTGCTCGTCATCAGCGCGTCGCACCTTATGTCTGTGGCGCACGCGGATCCGGCGCCGACGCCGGACGTCGCAGGCGCACCGCTCCCCGGGAACGAGAGTGGCCAGACATGGAACGACGAGGGCGAGCCACCGGAAGGCTCGTTGCCGCGAAATCTCGGGCGCGCAGTCCTGTTCATCCCCAAGTCGCTAGCGTGGCTCCTGCTACAGCCGGTGCGCGGCGCTGTCTATGTATATGACCGCTACGATCTGGAGAACCGCTACTACGAGACGTTCTACAACGAGTCGCGAACGTTCGGCATCGTTCCGGTGATCGAGTACGCGACCGGCTTTTCGATCATGGTTGGCGGTCGACTGATCGCGAAGGACGTCTTCGGCGCGCAAGAGAACTACACCATGATGGGAGCGTGGGGCGGCGAGTATCAGTCGCGTGCAGAAGCGTGGCTCGATAGCGGCACTCGCTTCGATCCGGTGACGGTGACCGTCGGCGGCAACTTCGATCGCTTCGCGCGGCTCGCGTTCTACGGCATCGGCAACAACTCCAATAGACTGGACATGCCGCCGCCGACACTGATCAATCCGCTCGTCAATGACACCGCGGTGCAGACGTTCTACCGCTACCAAGAGATGCGCGCCGCGTTGACGGCGGATTGGCGCCTGATCGACGACTTCCATCTCCTCGCGCACGGCGCGGTGACCGGCATCGTGACCGACGAGTCGACGAAAGATCCGTCGATCGAGACGGTCTACAACCCGATGGACCTCGTCGGTTTCGACGAGATGACAACACACGTCTACGGACAGCTCGAAGCGCGCTGGGATACCCGCCGTAACGCGGTCCCCACGTGGGAAACCACGCAGTACTCGACCGGCTACCTCGTCAGCGGCTACGTCGGCGGCGTGCAAGGTCTCGGCGACGCGCACAACTTCGCGCACTACGGTGTCGATCTACAAGCGTTCGTCCACCTCGCACTCGGGCCGCGCATGTTGTGGTTCCGGTTCTTGGGGGAAGGCGTGACCGGAGACCTAAACGAGATCCCATTCGCCGAGCTTCCGTATCTCGGCGGCGACTTCTTGCGGGGCTACGACTTCGCGCGGTTTCGCGATCGCGTCTCAGCGCTCGCAGTTGCCCAGTACACCTGGGATCTCTCTCGCTTTACGAACGCGTATCTATTCGTCGATGCCGGTCGCGTTTATCACTCGATCGAGGACGCCACGCTCGACGACATGAATGTCGGCTTCGGCGGCGGCATCGAGCTCCAGTCCTCCAAAAGCTTCCTGCTCGCGGCGACGCTCGCGTCGTCGATCGATGGCGGCGTGTTCGTGTCTGCCGTTCTTGCCCCCTACCACAGTCAGGTGCCGCGATGGCGATGAGCTCTCTACGTTATATGGCCGTGATCGTCGTGGCGACGACGAGCTGTAAGCAGTCGGCCGAAGTTCCGCGCGTTCGGTATGCAAATGCCGCCCCGGTCACGGTCGTAAACGATCGCCGTGCGGTGCCGACGCGCCCACACGTATCGCGTCAGCTCCTCGATCTCGACTTCTACGATCGATCGGTCGAAGACCCGCTCATGAACACGTTATCGCTGCCACAGAAGCAGCGCGCGCGTGGTGTGAATGCAGTCGACGAAGTTCCCAACTCGACGTGGTTCACCAACCGGATCGGTGTGCGTGACATGTCGCCGCAGGAGATCGCGAACGGCCCACTCGGAGATGAGGGGCCCGAGCCGCACAAACCATGGACCGTGCACAGCACGAAGCCCGGCGGCACCGAGGTCGGCTTCATCATCACCGATGCGCGCGGGGTCAAGTACGGCCTCGGCTTCGACACGCCGGAGTGGCCCGAGATGGAAACCGGCAACGCGGTCGTCGTGAACCGCTTGCTCTGGGCGTTTGGCTACAACGTGCCCGACGAGCGCATCGCGTACATACGGCCCGAAGACCTCGTGCCCGCGGCGAACGCTCAGGTGAAGGACTCACAAGGGCGCAGGCTGCGGCAACTCGACCGCAAGGAGCTCGACCGCCAGCTCGCGCTGGTCTCCCATGCGCCCGATGGTCGGATTCGCGTGCTCGCGTCGCGCTGGCTATCAGGTGAGTCACTAGGCGGTACGAACCCGACGGGTGTGCGGAAGGGCGATCCCAATGACGTGATCCCGCACGAGGACCGCCGCGACTTGCGCGGACAGTACCCCGTGTTCGCGTGGCTCGAGCACCTCGACCTCGTGCGCGGCAACTTCCTCGACATGCTGATCGCTCCGCACGATCCAGCACATCGCTACGTCGTGCATTACCTGCTCGACTTCGGCAGGAGCCTCGGCGCGATCGCGGTGATCGACAAGAACCTCCGCGCAAATCATCGCTACCTGGTCGACTGGAGCGACCCGATCTGGACATTCGGCACCGAGCCGCGGTCATGGGGCAAGCATGCTGCGCCGCTGCTGACGGGTGTCTCTCCGACGTTTGTCGCGACCGGCTTCGATCCAGGCGCGTGGAAGCCAAACCTGCCGTACCAGCCGTTCGATTCGGCCGATCGATTCGACATGTTCTGGGGCACGAAGATTCTCGGTCGGTTCACGCCTGAACAGATCCGCGCCGCGGTCGAGGCCGGGCGGTTCTCCGATCCACGGACCGTCGATTACCTGACCGACACGCTCATCAGGCGTCAGCAGGCCACGATGGCGTACTGGTACGTGCGCGTCAATCCACTCGACAAGTTCACGGTCGGCCCCAACGGTCTGTGCTTCGAGGACCTCGCGATGATGGGGCGGCTCGTGCCTGGCGCGCCGACCCGCTACGAGCTCGCGAGCTACGACCGTGATGCGCGACCACTGGGCACGGTCACGATCAATGCAGCGCAAGGCGGTGCGACGTGCACGGGTTCGGTGAAGCTGTCGAACGTCAACGGTGGCTACACGATCGTGAAGATCACGACGCTGCGGCCGGTCGCGAACGGTTCCACCATCGTGCATCTCGCACGCGCGCCCAAGTCGGCCGAGTGGCGCGTGATCGGCGTGATGCGAGTCTGAGCTCGGCCCATCAAAACATCGAGGAGGCCCATGAGCGTCGTCTTGTTCGTGATGTTGGTGGCGAGCTGGAGCTTCTGGATCGTGAGCGTGTCGGTCGCGCGCCGCGTCTTCACGCCGCGCGCAGGTTCGCCCACGTGGTTCCCGCCCGTGTCGATCCTGAAACCTGTGCGCGGGCTCGATTTCGAAGCGCGCCAGAACTTCATCAGCCACTGCACGCAGCGCTACCCCACGTACGAGATCCTGTTCGGTGTCACGAGTGGCGACGAACCCGTCGTGCCGTTGATCAAGGAGCTGCAACGCACCTATGGCACCGAGCGCGTGCAGCTCGTGATCGCACCGAACGAGGCGTTGAATCCGAAGGCCGGGCTACTCGACGCGCTCGCGCAACGCGCTCGCTATGACGTCATCGTCCTCACCGACAGTGACGTTCGCTTGCCGCCCGACGGCATCGCGCGTGCGATCGCGCCGCTCGCGGATCCGTCCGTCGGCCTGGTGACGCTGCTCTATCGCGGAGATCGCGTGCTCAGCACAGCCGCTGCGTTCGAGGCACTTGGTATGGAGGCGGAGTTCTTGCCGTCCGCGCTCGTCGCCCGCGAAGTGTTACGCGCGCCTTTCGCGCTCGGCCCGGGCAACGCGGTCCGGCGCGATGCGCTCGAGCGGATCGGAGGCTTCTCGGCAGTCTCGAACTATCTCGCCGATGACTACCAGCTCGGGTTTCAGATCGGGGCCACCGGAAAGCAGGTCGAGGTCGGTGACGTCGTGATTTCGGCCGTGCTCGGACCGACGTCGCTCGGCGTGTGGTGGCAGCGCGAGGTGCGGTGGGCGCGAACGATCCGCATGAGCCGGCGCATGCACTATCCGGGGCTCATGTTCACGTTCGCGACACCGCTCGCGTTGCTAGCCACGCTCGCCTACGGCTGGTGGCCGGCGCTGATCGGGTCACTCGCGGTTCGCTGGTACGTCGGCGCACAGATGACGCGCTGGATGGGTGATCGGGCGCTGCGGCGCTGGTTGTGGCTGTTGCCGCTGCGCGATCTGATCAGCCCGGCGATCTGGTTTGCAGGACTACTCGGCAAACGCGTGAGCTGGCGAGGCCGCACGTTTCGCGTCGCACCGGACGGTCAGCTCTACGAGCCGCCGCGTGATGTGAAGGCGGCGCGGGTGACCTGATGGTCGAGCCCAGGACGCGGATCCGCCTGCGCACGTTGCTGGGATCGGTCCTGGGAGTCGGCTTGCTGGTCGGCGCGACCGTGTTGGCAGCGTCGTACTTCACGGATCTGCGAACGCTGCTGCACGTGCTCGCGAACGGCCAGTGGCCGTGGATCGCAGGAGCGGTCGGCGCACAGGTCGCATACCTCTTCGGCTACGCGCTGTTCTACCGGCTTGGCTTCGCGGTGGTCGGCGTCTCGAGTCGCACGTGGTCACTCGTCCCGGTCTTGTTCACGGGATTGTTCGTCAACCAGCTGGTGCCGACCGGCGCGGGTGCCGCCGCGGTCTTCGTCGACGATGCAGTTCGTCGTGGCCAGAGCGGCGCGCGCGTGACCGTCGGTGTCGTCCTCGTGCTCGTCCTCGATCTGCTCGCCGTCCTGCCGTTCGTCGTGTGGGGAATCGCGTTCCTCGTGCACAGGCAACTGTTCGCGTCATGGCAGCTGTTTGCCGCAGGCGCATTCGCCATGTACGTCGTGTTGCTCGTCGTGCTGCTCGCGCTGTCGCACGCAAAGCAGGCGAGCGTGTGTCGAGCGCTCACGATCTGCTATCGCGTGATCCATCGCGTGCTCGCCTGGATCCGCGTGCGCGGCCCGTCGGTGGACTGGCCCGCGCGGACCGCTGCTGGGTTCGCTGATGCCGCAGCAGCGATCGCGGCGAACCGTGGCCAGCTAGCGCTCGCCGGCGTGTGGGGCATCGCGATTCATCTGCTGAACGCGTTTGGCCTGTGGTTGTTCGTGCGCGGCTTTGGCGCCGACGTCCCGCTCGGCGGGTTGATCGCGGCATACGCGCTCGGCGTCGTACTGGTCGTGATTGCCGTGATCCCGCAGTTCGCGCCGATCTCTCAGGCATTCGTCACCGCGACGTTCATCGGCGTCGGTATGGCCACCGGTCCCGCAGTCGCATCGACGCTCGCGTTTCGCGGCCTCGCTCTGGGATTGCCGCTCGTGGTCGGTCTGCCGTTCGCGTATCGGTTCGGTCGGTTTCGCGTCGACGTACTACGAGGGGCAACATGATCGCCGTCGACTTCGCTCGGTTCGCGATCGGGACGGTTGTGCTGTACGCCGCGACGACCGTCGTCTTCGACGTCCTGCATTACGCGTTGCATCGCTGTGCCGCTTCGCGTTTCCGCGTGTTGCGGAGGGTGGCAGCGCCGCATGTCGTGCATCACGAGTTCCTCGGCACGTCGTTGCGGTTCGACGAGCGGCTGGTGTGGCCGAACATCTGGTGGCACCGCGTGCCGGAATGGACGGTGCAAGTCGCGGCGACCGCGTGCGCTGCGCCGTTCGTGCCGCTGTCGTGGGTCTTGTGCGCAGCAGCCACGCATACGGTGTTGTTCGTGATCACGGTGGTCGGTCGCGGCAAGGACGGCAACCACGTGAGCTTGACGACGGTGCCGTCGCCACGGTCGTGGTTCGTCGGCCCTGCGTACCACTCGCTGCATCACGCCTATCCCGAGAGCTACATGAGCTCGTTCGTGAAGCTGTTCGATTGGGTGCTCGGAACCGGTTGTCACCTGCGCGGAAAGCGAATCGTGATGACCGGCGCTTCCGGTGCGTTCGGAGAGCCGCTCCGGCAACTTCTCGAACAAGAAGGTGCGGCCGTCACTGCGTTGCGATTCGGCCACGACTGGACGTACGACGACTACGAAGGCGTCGATCGGGCGCTCGCCACCGCGGACATCCTGGTTCTCGCGCACGGCGCGAAGGGGCCACAGGCGATGCAGGCCAACTGCGATTCGTTCGTCGCGTTCATCGAACGATTTCTCTCGCGGCATCCAAACGCGCTGATTCCGATCGAGGTGTGGGCGGTCGGATCCGAGATCGAAGCGCATCCCGCCTGGGGAAACCCGGAGCTTCAGGTCTATCTCGAGTCCAAGCGAGCCTACGCGCGGCATGCGTGGCGATACTTTCGCGATCGCCGGTTTACGTACCGACACATCGTGCCCGCGGCGTTTCGTTCCCGCATGGGGCCCGGATTGATGTCGGGCCGAACCGCGGCACGGACCGCCATGTTCTTCATCCGGCGCGGCTTTCGCTACGTCCCGGTGACCTACACCGGCATCGCGTTCGTGAACTATTGGAAGTTCGTTTTCAGCCGACGCGATACGAGCCCGACGTTGTGACATGTTCGGGGCATGAAGCTGGGCCTCGTACTCGCGCTCGCGCTTGCGAGCTGCGGTGGCAAATCACCCCCGGCCGCGCACTCGAACGTCGCCCCGAGCCCGACGGCACCAGGCGTGCTGCGCGCCGTCGCTGACTTCGACGCAATCGGTGATCCGGCGGCGCGCTCGCGAGCATTGTTCGCCGAGGCGGCGCGTGTGCTCACGCACCCCCGTTGCGTCAACTGCCATCCCAGCGGCGACAGCCCACACCAACGCATGGCGATGGAGATGCACGATCCGCCGGTCGTGCGCGGTCCCGCGAACAACGGCGTGCCAGGCATGGAGTGCACGACCTGTCATCAGGATCGGAACCAGGCGCTGACGCGCGTCCCGGGCGCACCGAAGTGGCACCTCGCGCCGATCGAGATGGCGTGGGTCGGCAAGTCGCCCGCGTACATCTGCAACCAGATCAAGGATCCCAAGCGTAACGGCGGCAAGACGCTCGCGCAGATCGTCGATCACAGCGCGCACGACGCGCTCGTCGCGTGGGGCTGGTCGCCGGGCGCGGATCGCGAGCCAGTGCCTGGAACGCAGGAACAGTTTGGTGCGCTCGTCGAGGCGTGGGTCAAGACCGGCGCCGAATGCCCGGAGGAGACGCGATGAAGATCAAGATCAACGGCGTCGAGCAGACGCTCGACATCGATCCTGACATGCCACTGTTGTGGGCGCTGCGCGACGTGCTCGGGCTCACCGGCACCAAGTACGGCTGTGGCGAGGCGTTGTGCGGCGCGTGCACCGTGCACCTCGACGGCCGTGCGGTGCGCGCGTGCGTGACGCCGGTCCGCCGAGCCGAGGGGCGCTCCGTCACGACGATCGAGGGCCTGTCGTCCGATGGCAGTCATCCGGTGCAGCAAGCGTGGCTCGACCTGCGCGTCCCGCAGTGCGGCTACTGCCAGGTCGGTCAGATCATGACGGCAGCCGCGCTGCTCGAAGCGAAGCCAAAGCCGACCGACGCCGAGATCGATCAGTCGATGGCCGGCAACATCTGTCGCTGCGGCACGTACACGCGCATCCGCTCTGCGATCAAGAAAGCTGCGGGCATGCCCGACGACGGAGGTGACAAGTGACGCCTCCGATCAAGCTCACGCGGCGCTCGTTCATCGCTGGGCTCGGCGCTGGCCTCGCGGTCGGCGTCATGCCGCGCATCGCGCACGCCAAAGAGCCGACGAAAGAGCAGGGGCGCGGTCTCGATCCTGACGTGCTCGTTCACATCGCGATCGACGGCACGACGACGATCGTCTGCCATCGCTCCGAGATGGGGCAGGGCATTCGCAGCTCGCTGCCCGTGCTGATCGGCGACGAGCTCGGTGCCGATCCGGCGCGCATCGTCGTGCGCCAGGCCGAGGGCGACAAGAAGTATCCCGACCAAAACACCGACGGCTCGACGAGCATTCGCAAGCAGTACGACGTGCTCCGCCAGGCGGGCGCGGCCGCTCGCATGATGCTGATCGCCGCCGCTGCGAAACGGTGGAAGGTAAAGCCGGAGACCTGCACCACCGCGAACCACACCGTCATCCACACGCCGACGAAGCGCGCACTCGCGTTTGCCGAGGTCGTCGATGCCGCTGCGAAGCTGCCGGTGCCGAAGCGCGAGAGCATCGTGCTGCGCCCGATCGGCGAGCTGAAGAACGTCGCGGCGCCAACGCTGCCACTGCTCGATGGCCGCGGCTACGTCACCGGCACGGCCGAGTACGGCGCCGACGTGAAGCTTCCCGGCATGGTCGTCGCGGTGATCGCGCGGCCGCCGGTCGTCGGCGGCAAGGTCGCCAAGTACGACGCGACACGCGCGCTCGCCGTTCCGGGCGTCAAGAAGGTGATCGAGATGCCGGCGGCGAAACCGCCGTGGGACTTCCAGCCGTGGGGTGGCATCGCCGTCGTTGCCGACAACACCTGGGCCGCGCTCAAGGGACGCGCCGCGCTCGAGATCACGTGGGATCACGGTCCGGAGGCGAGCTTCAATTCGTCGGCGTATCACGACGAGCTGCTCGCGTCGGTGCGCGGACCCGGCACCAAGGCTCGCGACGTTGGCGATATCGACGCCGCGTTCGCAAAGGCGGCGAAGACCGTCGAGGCCGAGTACTTCGTGCCTCATCTCTCGCACCTGCAGATGGAGCCGCTCGTCGCGGTCGCGCGGATCACGAACGGCAACGTAGAAGTCTGGTCGCCGACGCAGGGGCCACAAGACAACCGCGAGGACATCGCAAAGATCCTCGGCATTCCCGAGGACAAGGTGAGGGTGAACGTCACGCTGCTCGGCGGTGCGTTCGGTCGCAAGGCGAAGTCCGACTTCCCGATCGAGGCGGTGTACATCGCGAAGCAACTCGGCGATGGCGTGCCCGTGCGTGTCCAGTGGACGCGCGAGGACGACGTCAAGCACGGCTACTACAACGCGGTGAACGCGCAGCGTCTGCGCGCGGCGCTCGACGACAAAGGCACCGTCACCGCCTGGCATCACAAGACCGCGTTCACGCCGATCAAAGGCACGTTCGACGACAAGGTCGACACGCCGTCGATCGACGATCTCCAGCAAGGCGTCACCGATCTCGCGCTCGCCGCGCCGAACGTGCGCGTCGAGGCATGCAAGGCGCCGCTGCACACGCGCGTCGGTTGGTTCCGCTCCGTCTACAACATCTTCCACGCGTTTGCGATCGGCTCGTTCATCGACGAGATCGCGCACGCGCGCGGTGCCGATCCGCGCGATACCTGGCTCGACGTGATCGGTCCTGCGCGCAAGCTATCGCTCGCTGATCTCGGCGTCGCGCGGCTCCGCAATTACGGCGAGACGCTCGACAAGCATCCGGTCGACGCGGGCCGCCTGCGTAACGTGATCACGCGCGTCACCGACATGGCG
>DASUFX010000795.1:0-4699 GCA_036274355.1 Kofleriaceae bacterium
CGGTCGCCGGTAATAACCGGAGCGTGCGGTTTTCAGCAAGCCCAATGGGTGCTCTACTGGCCGCGCAAAATGCCCCGGGCGAAGATCGTTTGCACCCTCGGCCCTGCGTCGGCCACGCCTGACCGCGTTGGCGAGCTGATCGATGCGGGCATGAATGTCGCGCGTCTGAATTTCTCGCACGGCAGTCACGAAGATCACGCAAAGATGTTGCAGGTCGTGCGCAGTGAGGCGGACCGTCGCGGCAAAGCGGTTGCCGTGCTGCTCGATTTGCAGGGTCCGAAGATCCGAGTTGGCAAGTTCGCAAACGGTCAGATCGAGCTCAAGCCCGGCGCCGCGCTCACGATCACCACCGATACCAGCGTGATCGGCGACGAGAAACGCGTGTCGACTACGTACGCGCAGCTTCCGCTCGACGTGAAACCGGGCGATCAGCTGCTGCTCGACGATGGCTATCTGTCACTCGCTGTCACCGACATCGAACCGAAGGAAGTGCGCACTGTCGTCGTCACTGGCGGCATTCTCAAGAACAACAAGGGCATCAACTTGCCCGGCGTCGAAGTGTCGGCGCCCGCGCTGTCGGAGAAGGACCGGACCGATATCGGCTTCGCACTGCGCTACGGCGTCGACTACGTAGCCCTATCGTTCGTGCGCCGTCCCGAAGACGTGCTGGAGGCGAAGCGACTGCTCACGGTCGATCAGGTGTCGATCCCGGTGATCGCGAAGATCGAGAAACCGCAGGCGCTCGAGCGACTGATCGAGATCGTCGAGGTCACCGACGGCATCATGGTCGCGCGCGGCGATCTCGGCGTCGAGCTCGGTCCCGAGAAGGTGCCGCTCTGGCAGAAGCGGATCATCGAAGAGACGAACAAGCGCGGCAAGATCGTCATCACCGCGACGCAGATGCTCGAGTCGATGATCACGCAAGCGCGGCCGACTCGCGCGGAAGCAAGTGACGTCGCGAACGCGGTGCTCGATGGCACCGACGCGCTCATGCTCTCCGGCGAGACTGCATCGGGCGCGCATCCGGTCGAAGCCGTGCGCACGATGGCGCGCATCATCGACGAGATCGAAAAGAGCGCGTACTACCGCGCGAACATCGAGATCCCGATTATCGAGCAGGTCAGCTCGGCGAATGCGATCGCGCACGCCGCAGTCAGCGCCGCGAAAGCGATGAAGGCCAAGACGCTCGTCGTCGTCTCCGATTCCGGTGGCGCGGCACGGCTCGTCAGCGAGTACCGGCCGGAGGCGTCGCTCGTGTGCCTCACCACGGACGAAGTCACGTTCCGCCGGCTCGCGCTGTTCTGGGGCGTGACACCGGTGCTGATCGGGCCGTCCGCAACGACCGAAGAGCTACTCGACCGAGTGGAAGGCACCTTACTCGAACGCAACCTCGCGCTGCCGGGCGAGAACATCCTGATCACGATGGCCGTGCCCGTGGGATCGGGCATGCAGACGAACGTGCTCAAGATTCATCAAATTCAGCACTGACCGACGGCTCACTCCCGCGCGTCGATCGTCGTCTCGGGTGTCGATCTCGGTAGACAGCCTGATGGGCTCGGTACGCAAAAACCTACACGAGTCAAAGGCTTGAGGCAGCCGCATTCGCGGGCTACGATTTTAGGGCGTGGCGCAGACTGTCAAACCAGCCGACGCTGGCGTCAGCATTGGCCAGGTGTTCCAGGGTAAGTACCGTGTGGATTCGATCGTCGGCCACGGCGGTATGGGCGTGGTCGCCGAGTGCACGCACCTGGCGCTGAACGAACGCGTCGCGATCAAGATGCTGCGCCAGGATGTCCTGCTCGATCAGGACGCCGTCTCGCGGTTCATCCGCGAAGCGCAAGCTGCGGTGAAGCTCAAGAGCGAGTACGTCGCTCGCGTGTCGGACGTCGGCACGTTCGAAAACGGCGTGCCGTACATGGTGATGGAGTTCCTCGAGGGCCATGACCTCGGCGAGCTCTTGAAGCAGCGCGGCGTGTTGCCAGTGCAGTGGGCCGTCGAGCTCATGCTGCAGACCGCGGAGGCACTCGCGGAAGCGCACTCGCTCAACATCGTCCACCGCGACGTCAAACCAACGAACCTGTTCGTGACGTGGCGGCCCGACGGTAGCGCGCTGATCAAGGTGCTCGACTTCGGCATCTCGAAGTCGCCGCTCGGTACCGATATGCAGCTGACGCAAACGCAGTCGCTGCTCGGCACGCCCGCGTACATGTCTCCCGAGCAAATGCGCTCGGCGCGCCTCGTCGACACGCGCACTGACATCTGGTCGCTCGGCACGGTGTTCTACGAGATCCTCGAGGGACGCCGGCCGTTCGAAGCTGAGAGCTTCAGCGAGATGTGCGTCAAGGTTGCCGTCGATCCGCCCGCGCCGATGATCAACACGCCGCCCGGCCTTCAACAGGTCATCTTGCGCTGCCTCGCGAAGTCGCCGGAGCAACGCTACGCGAACATGGCCGAGCTCGGCCGCGATCTCGTGCCGTACTCGCCCGACCCGCACGGCGCGCAGATGCTCGTCGATCGCATGGCGCGCATGCTGCGCCGCTCGGGCATCGCGACGCAGGCCGATTGGGACGGCAGCACCGGCACCGGCGTTGGCTCGAACCCCGGACGCGTTCCCGGCTCGGCGCGCGAGCTCGGCTCGGGTCCGGTCCCGCGCGCACAGACGCCGCTTCCGCAGCAGTGGGGCATCGGTTCGGATCCGGCGGCGGCCCCGTGGCATGGCGGTACGCCGCGCGGCGATGGCTCGCAACCGTTCGCGCGACCGATCAACGAAGCGTCGCAGCCGTTCGCCCGGCCGCTCGCCGACGACCCGAGTGCCGGCTTCGCGGGCCCGACGGTCTCGACGAAGAAGAGCCGCGCCCCACTGATCATCCTCATGCTCGCGCTGCTCGCGGCCGCAGGCGTCGGCATCGGCTTCTACGCGACGAGCGGCGATACGCCGGTCGCTCAGAAGCAACAGACGCCCGACGAGAACAAGGTCGAGGCGACGCAAACGATGCCGGTCACACCGGCGGAAACGAAGACCGGCGAGACGCAGCCGGCAGTGATCGACACGAAGGCGGCCGACACGACCGGCACGAACGCCGTCGACACGAAGGCGACCGACACGAACGCGACCGACACGAACGCGACCGACACGAAGGCGACTGACACGAAGGCGGTCGAGGCCAAGGCGAGCGACGCGAAGGTCGAGACGAAGGCCGAGATCAAGAAGACCGGTACGACCAAGACCGGCACTGCCAAGACCGGCACTGCCAAGACCGGTACCGCCAAGACCGGCACCGCGAAGACCGACGTCAAGAAGACCGGCACCAACGCGGCGGGCGAGACAGCGGGCGAGACAAAAGAAATCAAGCCCGAGAAGAAAGAGCCCGAGAAGCCGTGTAACCCGTTCGCGTCGATGCACGGCTGCCCCGCAAAGTGATCTCGCCGCGCGGTTAGGTTACGATCCGCGGATGCGCTCCGTGGTGGTGCTCGCGCTCGTAGTGGGTAGCTATGGCGTCGCCCTTGCCGAGGACGACCCTGACAAGGCCGACAAGGTATTCGCCGAAGCGCAGCAGCTCAAGGACGCCGGCAACACGGCCGAGGCGTGCAAGAAGTTCGACGAAGCGCTCTCGTACAACCGCAACGCGGTCGGCACGCTGCTCAACGTCGCGCTGTGCAACGAAGAGGCCGGCAAGTACGCCACCGCGGTGAAGTACTACACGCAGGCACGCGATCTCGCTCGCGAGCACAACCTCGCCGAGCACCGCAAAGCCGCCGAGGACAAGCTCGCCCTCACCTCGCCGCTCGTCTCGCATCTCGCGATCGCGTTTGCCGAGAAGGCGAACGAGATGAAGCTCGTGATCGACGACGAGGTCGTGCCGCTCGACAAGACCGACGACATCGTCATCGACCCTGGCAGCCATCACGTCGTCGTCACCGCGCCCGACCGCGTGCCCTGGGAGACCACGGTCGTCGTCGACAAGAGCAGCGCGAAGGCGCTCGCGGTTCCCAAGCTCGGCTATCCGGTTACGGTCAAGAAAGGCCGCCGCACCGCTGCGATGATCTTCGGCGCGGCCGGCGGCGCGATGATGCTGTCGGGCGTCGCGCTCGGCCTCGTCGCGCGTAGCAAGTACAACGGCCAGGTCGGGCCCGGCAAAGCATGTACCGACGAGAGCCCGCCACGCTGTGACAGCGAGGGCTATCGCATCACGAACGATGCGCGCACGTATGGCAACTTCGGGACGTACATCGGCATCGCGGGCATCGCGGTCACCGGTGTCGGTGCGTATCTGTGGTTCTTCGGTCCGAAGACGAGCGAACGCAATGTAGCGGTGGTGCCGACGCTGGCGCCGGAATCTGCCGGTATCACCGCCGTCGGTCGGTTCTAGGTTAAGATCGGAGTATGCGTCGACTAGGGGTCTCGCTCGCAGTCGTCTCTTGGGTATTGGTCGGCACCGCCGCCGCCGATGACGGCAAGCAGAAGCGAGCCGACGAGCTGTTCGAACAGGGCCGCAAGGCGCTCGCCGAAGCAGGAGACGACAAGACAAAGATCGCGACGGCGTGCGAGAAGTTCGACGAAGCGATCAAGCTCGATCCCGAAGCGCCGGGCACGATGCTGAACCTCGGCCTCTGCAACGAGAAGCTCGACAAGTACAAGACCGCGCTCTACTGGTTCCGCAAGGCGCAAGCACGCGCCTCAGAGACGAAGCTCCTCGAC
>DASUFX010000796.1:0-4198 GCA_036274355.1 Kofleriaceae bacterium
CAGCAGCCGTCATCGACTGGTGCGCCGCCCAGCACTAGCGATGTGGTATCAAGCGCAAGCATGCTCGCGCCGGCGGGCGGTGATCCAGCAAGGCCTCGGAATGTTTCGCAAACAAGACACCAAGATCCACTTCGTCGGCATCGGCGGCATGGGCATGTGCGGCATCGCCGAGGTGCTCGCCAACATGGGCTACCGCGTGTCGGGCTCGGACATGAACGACACCGAGATCACGCGCCACCTCGCGTCGATCGGCTGCGCGGTCAAACAAGGCCATCGCGCCGATAACCTCGGTGAAGCCGACGTCGTCGTCGTGTCGAGCGCGATCAAAGGTTACAACCCAGAAGTCGAAGCCGCGCGTGCGCGCTCGATCCCGATCATCCCGCGCGCCGAGATGCTCAACGAGCTGATGCGGATGAAGTACGGCATCGCGGTCGCAGGCGCGCATGGCAAGACGACGTCGACAACGATGATGCATACGGTGCTGATGGCGGCCGGTCTCGATCCGACCGCGGTGATCGGCGGCCGCGTCAACTCGCTCGGCCTCGCGAACGCGCGCTGGGGCGCGAGTGATTATCTCGTTGCCGAAGCCGACGAGAGCGACGGATCATTCCTCACCCTGACGCCGACCGTCGCGATCGTGACGAACGTCGACGCCGAGCACCTCGATCACTACGGCACGTTCGACAACGTGAAGAAGGCGTTCACCGACTTCTGCAACCGCGTCCCGTTCTACGGGATGAGCGCGCTGTGCGCCGACAACGCGGGCGTGCAGTCGATCCTGCCGAACCTCACGAAGCGGTTTACGACGTTCGGCATCTCGAACCAGGCCACGTATCGCGCACGCAACATCCGCCACGAAGGTCTCGTCACGAAGTTCGTCGCGTGGCGCCGCGCCGACGAGCTCGGCGAAGTCTCGCTGCCGATGCCGGGTGCGCACAACGTGCTCAACGCACTCGGTGTGCTCGCAGTCGCGGACTTCCTCGCGATCCCGTTCGAGACGTTCGCGAAGGCGATCGGTCACTTCGAAGGCGTCGCCCGGCGCTTCACGGTGCGCGGCGAAGTCGGCGGCATCACCATTGTCGACGACTTCGGCCATCACCCGGCCGAGGTTCGCGCCACGCTGTCGGGAGCGCGCGCGAATTTCCCGAACCGGCGCATCGTCGCTGCGTTCCAGCCGCACCGCTTCACGCGAACGCGCGATCACCTCGCCGACTTCGCGAAGGCATTCCACGATGCCGATGCGATCGCGATCTGCGACATCTTCGCCGCCGGCGAGAAGCCGATCGACGGCGTGACCAGCGACGCGCTGGTCAAGCTGTGCCGCGACGCCGGCCACAAAGGCGTGGCGTACGTCGCGAAGCGCGAGGAGCTCGCGCGCTGGCTCGACGAGCAAGCGAAAGACGGCGACCTCGTGATCACGCTCGGCGCGGGCAACATCCAGCTCACGTGCAACGAGGTCATCGAGCTGTTCGAGAAACGCCTCGGGCCGGCGACGAAGAAGAACCTCGTGCGAGTCGCGGAATCGAGCGCGACGGTCGCGCGATGAAGCGCCTGCTCGTCCTCGCGCTGTGCCTGGGCTGCAAGGAGCCGCCGCCGAAGATGACGATGGCGCCCGCGGACGTGATCAACGCGATCACGGATTACGCAGATCGCGGCTGCGTGTGCGAGACCGACAAGGAATGCTTTCGCGCGGTGCGCGACGAATGGGACGCCGCGAAACGCGACCTCGTCAAGAACGCGCGCCAGCTCACCGGCGACGATGCCGCCGCATACGCCGAAGCGCGCAAACGGTTTGGCCTATGCGGCGACGCCGCCGGCCTCACCGTGTTCGACAAGTGGTAACCGCGTGACCGCGAGCGCGACATGCTAACGATCGAGCGCGACGTTCCACTCGCACCGCTCACCACGCTCGGCCTCGGCGGTCGTGCACGCAGCTTCGTGCGCGTCACGACAGTCGCGGATCTCCAGCATGCGCTGCTCAGCGATCCGCGCATCCTGATCCTCGGCGGTGGTTCGAATCTCGTCGTCGGCGATGCGGGCTGGGATGGCCTCGTCATCCAGATCGCGCTGCCCGGCGTCGACATCGCGCACGAACGCGATCACGCGAGCGTCACCGTCGGTGCGGGCGTCGTCTGGGACGATTTCGTCGCGCAAATGGTTGCGGCCGAGCTCGCCGGCGTCGAATGCCTGTCCGGCATTCCCGGTCTCGTCGGCGCGACGCCGATGCAGAATGTCGGCGCGTACGGGCAGGAGGTGGCCGACACGATCACGCGCGTGCGCGCGATCGATCGTACGACCGGCGACGTCGTCGACATCGCACCCGACGCATGCCAGTTCGCCTACCGCACGAGCATGTTCAAGGGCAACGCGCGCTACGTGATCGTCGAGGTCGCGTTCCGGCTCGCGAAGAACCCGCACAGTGTGCCGCTGCGCTACCCGGAGCTGACGCGTGCGCTCGGCGTGGCAGACGCAGGACGCGCGCCGCTCGCGGACGTGCGCCGCCGCGTGATCGAGCTGCGGCGCGGCAAGGGCATGGTCGTCGATGCGACGGATCCGGAATCGCGCAGCGCAGGCTCGTTCTTCACGAATCCGATCGTCGACGCCGCGACGTTCGCGACGTTCGCAGCCCGCCTGTCGCCCGACATCACACCGCCGAGCTGGCCCGCACCGAATGGCACCACGAAGCTGTCCGCCGCGTGGTTGATCGAGCGAGCCGGGTTTGCGAAGGGCTACACCGTCGGTCACGTCGGCATCTCGAAGAAGCACGCGCTCGCGCTCGTGAACCGCGGTGATGCGACGGCTGCGGAGCTACTCGCGCTCGCTCGCGAGATCCAGGCCGGCGTGCGCGACAAGCTCGGCATCGAGCTCGTGCCCGAGCCCGTGATCGTGTAAGCGAACGCTAGCCGTCGACGATTTCGACCGTACCGTCGGCCGCGGGACGCGCGCAGACGCGAGCCATCGAATCGAGCATCGTCGCGAAGTACTCGGCTAGATCCGTCGAGCCTGCGACCGGACGGATCCTCTCGATCTCGTTCTCGGTCAACGGACGACGCTGCGTCGGTTGCGCTGTGAAGTGCAAGAGGGCAGACGTGCGCGGCCCGAGCACGAGGTCGTCGAACGGGCGCCCGACAAGCCACGCGCGAATGCGATCGATGTCAGCCAGGAGCAAGTCCGCACGTACGCGCAGCGCACCGTCGACCATCGCGTCCCCTAGCGCGCAGAACCCGGGCAGGCTTTCCTCGTCGAGATGTGCCACCACCACATCACGAAGCAGCGCCCAGGTTCGCCAGCGGAATTCGTAGGAGGCCCCATTCCCGATCATCGCCAAGCTCATCGCTCGACGATTCTACGCAGCACGCGCGGTGTTGTGTCGCGGAATAGCGTGCGACCAGCCGGCGTTGATACAACCTGGTCATGGCACATCCGTTTGCGGGCAAGCGTGTCGGCGTTGTCATGGGCGGCCTCAGTGCAGAGCGCGAGGTCTCGCTCAACACCGGCGCCGGCGTGCTTGCCGCGCTGCAGGAGAAGAGCTGGGACGCGGTCGGGATCGACTGGAAGCCCGGCACGTCGCTCGCGCAATTGCTCGCAGCATCCGGTGTCCACGCCGTGTGGAACGCGCTGCACGGCACGTACGGCGAGGATGGCGCCGTCCAGGGTCTGTGCGCGTGCCTGCAGATCGCATGCACCGGCAGCGGCATCCTCGCGAGCGCGCTCGCGATGGACAAGGTGATGAGCAAGCGCATCTTCGAATCGAACGGCGTGCCGACGCCGCGCTGGCGCCTCTTGCCACACGACGGTCCCGCCGATGGCAGCGACGCTCCGGCCGCGCTCGCCGACTTTCCGTTGCCATTTGTGATCAAGCCGGCGAACGAGGGCAGCTCGGTCGGCGTCACCATCGTCGAAGATCGCGCCCAGATCGCAGCGGCTGCCGCTGCGGCCCGCCAGTTTCACGGTGCGGTGATCGTCGAGGACTACATCGCAGGCACCGAGGTATTCGTCGGCATTCTCGATGGTCGCGTGCTCGGCTCCGTCGAGGTCCGGCCGGCGACGAAGTTCTACGACTACGAGGCGAAGTACAAACGCAACGACACGACGTACCTGATCCCACCGCAACTGCCCGCCGACGTGATCGAGCGCGCGCAGCAGTACGCGCTCGCCGCGTACAACGCACTCGGCTGCAGCGGTCACTCGCGTCCGG
>DASUFX010000797.1:0-12704 GCA_036274355.1 Kofleriaceae bacterium
TGCGCAAGCTCGCGTTCGACGGCGCGGCGTGGCGCTACGACGGCGACATCCCGGCGAACGTGCGCGCGCAGCTCGATGCCGAGCTCGCCGTCATCGAGGAGCTCGACTACCCGGGCTACTTCCTCACGATGTACGAGATCGTGTCGTACTGCCGGCGGCGCGACATCATGTGCCAGGGCCGCGGCTCGGCCGCGAACTCCGCCGTGTGCTTCTGCCTCGGCATCACCGCGGTCGATCCCATTCGCATGGGCCTGCTGTTCGAGCGCTTCCTGTCGCGCGAGCGCGCCGAGCCGCCCGACATCGATCTCGACATCGAGCACGAGCGCCGCGAAGAAGTGATCCAGCACGTCTACAACGTCTACGGCCGCGATCACGCCGCGATGGTTTGCAACATCATCCGCTATCGCCCGAAGTCCGCCGTCCGCGACGTCGGCAAGGCGCTCGGCATCCCGGAGACCGCGCTCGATCGCGCCGCCAAACACCTTTCGCACTACGGCTCCGTCGAGGCCGACGCACTCGCGCGCTCCGGTCTCGCCGAAGGTGGCCACGCCTCCGCGCTCGATCACCTCGCGCGCCTCTCCGACGAGATTCTCGAGTTTCCCCGCCATCTCTCCGTCCATCCCGGCGGCTTTTTGCTCGGTCACGAGCCGGTCCACGACATCGTGCCGATCGAAAACGCGGCGATGCCCGGCCGCACCGTCATCCAGTGGGACAAGGACGACCTCGAAGACCTCGGCCTCTTCAAGGTCGATCTGCTCGGCCTCGGCGCGCTCCACCAGCTCCACCTCGGCCTCGATCTCATGCGCAAGCATCGCGGCCTCGATCTCTCGATGGCCACGATCCCCGCCGAGGACGAAGCCACCTACGACATGATCTGCACCGCCGACACGGTCGGCACGTTCCAGATCGAGTCGCGCGCGCAGATGTCGATGCTGCCGCGGCTGCGCCCGCGCACGTTCTACGATCTCGTCGTCGAGGTCTCGCTCGTTCGCCCGGGCCCGATCTCGGGCGGCATGGTCCATCCGTACCTCCGCCGCCGCAAAGGTATCGAGGCCGTCGAGTATCCGCATCCATCGCTCGAGACCGTGCTCGCCAAAACGCTCGGCGTGCCGCTGTTCCAGGAGCAGGTGATGCGCCTCGCGATCGTCGCCGCCGACTACACGCCGGGCGAAGCCGATCAGTTACGCCGCGACATGGCCGCGTGGCGGCGCTCGGGCCGCATCGAGAAGCATCGCGATCGCCTGATCGCGCGCATGGAAGAGAAGGGCATCTCGCGCGAATTCTCCGAGCGCGTCTTCGAGCAGATTCGCGGCTTCGGCGAATATGGTTTCCCAGAATGCGTCGTCGGTGACACGCGTGTGATCGATGCCGAGACCGGTGCGTGGGTGCGGATCGAGGATGTCGTCGCCGGCCGCGTCCCGTTGCGCTACACGCTGACGTGCAGCGACGAGCTGAAGATCGAGAAGCGCCGCGTCGTCGCCGCGAAGGCGAGCGGCCGCAAGCAAGTGTTCAAGCTACGCACCGCCCTTGGGCGCGAGATCGAGGCCACGGCGAACCATCCGTTCTTGACGATGTCCGGCTGGACGAAGCTCGGCGATCTGAAGGTCGGCGACGCGGTTGCGACGGCGCGCGCTCTGCCTTCGATGGGCAAGAAGACCTGGATGAAACACGAGCTCGTCGCGCTCGCAGACCTGATCGCGGAAGGCAACCTATGCCACCCCAACACGTTCTACTTCTACACGCAGGACGATGACCACTGCCAAGAGTTCGCTCGTTCGCTCGAGCGGTTCCCGAACACGGTGGCAGTTGTTGAGCGGCATCACGGCTGTTTCAGCGTACGTGCACGCCGCATCGATCGCTCGCAACCGGCTGGCGCGGTCAGCTGGGCCAAACAACTAGGCATGTGGGGCTGCGGCGCGTACACGAAGCAGATACCCGATGAGGTCTTTCAACTCTGCGATCGAGACATCGCCCTGGTCCTTGCCCGTCTGTGGGAAGGCGACGGGACGATTGCCGTCAAAGGTGTGCACGCGGATTACGACACTGCATCGCGCAGACTTGCGGCGGACGTTCAGCATCTGTTGCTCCGGCTTGGAATCATTTCTCGTTGCTACGAGCGCACGCGGCCGTATCGCGACCGAACTGTCCGCAGTTACGTCGTAACCGTGACGGGAGCCGAGAATCTGTGCACGTTCTACGAGCTGATCGGCCAGCGTTTTCTGAGTGTCGAAAAGAAGCGGCGCGCGAAACTGCTAGCAGTCGGCAATGACGCTCGGATGTCGAAGGACGTAATTCCGTCCGAGGTCCACACGTTGATTCGTCGCGCTCGTGATGAGCGTGGTCTGACGTGGAACGCGATCGGGCGCGCCACAAGACTCGGCATGCGCGAAATCCAGAGCGTAAGCGGCGGCAAGCGCGGTTTTCGACGCTGGGTGATCGGCAAGCTCGCGAGCCACTTGCGGTCGCCGGAGCTCGAACGGCTAGCGACCTCCGATGTGTATTGGGACCGCATCGTCAGCATCGAGCCAGCTGGCGAGCAGGAGACGTACGACCTCTCGATCGATGGCAATCACAACTTCCTCGCCAACGACTTCGTCGTGCACAACTCTCACGCCGCAAGCTTCGCGTTGATCGCGTACGCGACGTGCTGGATGCGCAAGCACTACTTGCCGGAGTTCACGTGCTCGCTGCTCAACGCGCAGCCGATGGGGTTCTACTCGCCGGCGACGATCGTCGGCGATGCGCAGCGGCACGGGCTCGAGATCCGGCCGGTCGACGTCACGGCCAGCGACTGGGAGTGCACGCTCGAGCCGAGTGGCGACGACTTCCGCTACGCGGTGCGCATGGGCCTGCGCTGGCTCAAGGGCATCCAGATCGCCGAAGGGCAAAAGATCACCGAGGCGCGGCGCGAGCGCGCGTTCGCATCGGTCGAAGATTTCGTGCGGCGCACGCACCTGCCGACGCGCACGCACACGACGATCGCGGAGTCGGGCGCGCTCGGGCCGCTGGTCAGCGGGCGGCGCGATGCGCTGTGGCAGGTGACGGGCTGGGTGAGGCGCCAGGATGATCCACTCGATCTCGGCGGCGACGTGAACGACGTCGGGTTTGCCAAGCTCGGCACGCTGGATGAAATCTTCTGGGACTATCGCGCGAGCGATCACTCGACGCGCGGCCATCCACTCGCGCCGATGCGCGACGAGCTGCGCTCGCAACGCTTGCCGGATGCGCGCACGGTGTCGCGAGGCCGCGACGGTCAGCGCATCGAATATGTCGGCGTCGTGATCTGCCGCCAGCAGCCCGGTACCGCGAGCGGCGTGACGTTCATGACGCTCGAAGACGAGACCGGCTTCGTGAACCTGGTCGTGTGGGCGCAGGTCTTCGCGCAGTACGCATCGATCATCCGGACGACGTCGTTACTCGGCGTGACCGGGCGACTGCAGGTGCAGGAAGGCATCGTGCACCTGATCGCCGAGAAGGTCTGGCAACCGGAGCTGTCGCGGCCCATCGCTGAAGTCGAGAGCCGCGACTTTCATTAGACGTCCGGCCTACGGACAGGGTCAGACATGCGTTCCATGCGTTCTGCCGCGCATCGCATGTCAGTACAACTGACTACGGTCACGCGCATGCCGCGCGCTCCACGTCTCATCGTCCCTGGCTTCGTCTATCACCTGATCTCGCGCTTCGTCGATCGCGAGTGGTTCATCACCCACGAACGCGAACGTCGGTACTACGTATCGCTGCTGGGTCGAGCGATCTCTAAGTCGGACTGGCGATGCATCGGCTACGCGGTGATGAGCAACCACGTGCACATCTCTGCTGTTGCCGGTGTGCACAGCCTCGACTCTTGGATTCGACGTGTGCACTCGCCATTTGCCGACTTCATGAACAAACAGCACGGCCGTATCGGCCCGCTGTTCGTGCGCGGTCCACGCGCGTTTGAAACGCCGGCGAGCGATGTCGCTCGTCTCGTCGCATACATTCACAACAATCCGGTGCGCGCCAACGTAGTCGCGAACCCTGCCGACACCAGGTGGACGAGTCACCGCGCATACCTGGGCCTCGACCCTGCGCCGTCGTGGCTCGATGTCAGGCTCGGTTTACGCCTGTGCGGATTCGACAAGCCAGATGCATTTGCAGAGTTCGTCGCTCTTAACCCGAGCGATCGTGCCCGCGAATCGCTCGAGAGCGGTTCCGTCGAGCTGGATGAATCAGCCCTCTTCCGCGAAGCGATAGCGGAAGCTCCAAGGCGGGCCAATGAGTCACCGAGCGCGCGATCCGTCGTCGAAGCAACGGCTCTCGAACTTCAAATCCCGATATCCAGCTTCTGTTCGCGACGACGGACGGCCACAGAACGACTTGCGCGCGAGGTCGCCGTGCATTGCGCGAGCACCGTAGGTATCTCGGGCGTCGAAATAGCACATGCGTTGCGTCTATCCCAACCATCGGCATCTCGCGCGCTTCAGCGCGCAGTCACGCGCCCGGATGTGATCGAGCTGAGCGTCAATGTCCAGCAGCGGCTGCGCGAGCGCGCAACGCATACAAGTAATGTCTGACCCCGTTCTCCCGTTCTCCCCCATGGCAGATCCTCTGCGTGCACATCGCGTGCGGCCTCCGTCGCGTCGCGCTCGGTCATGGCGCATCACGGGTGCTCGGCGATAGCACGGTGGCGATCGGGACCGGTCTGTCCGTGGTCGTGTCGTGTCTGATCTTCACCGCGCTGGTCCGGTGATCAAGGCCAGACCCGATGCACCCGTGCGCAAAGCACTACTTGCGTTCGCGAGCTTGCCGCAACGAAAGCAGCCGCACGCGTTCACTGTTCACTTCTTCTTCTTCGCGCGGAACTCGTCGCGGTACTTGATGACCATGTCGAGCTCTTCCTTCGAGTAGACCTTGCCGGCCAGATCTTTCCAGACCTCCTGCGCGGCCTTGTCGAACTCGGCGACCATCGCGGCCGGTGTCTCGACGACAGTAACGCCCTTCTTGGTCATCGTGAGCTGCGCGTCGGCGTTCGCCTTGCGGATCACCTTGCGCAGCTTCTTCTGCGTGGCCTTGCCGATCGTGTCGAACGCCTTCTGATCCTCGGCCGAGGCCTTCTTGAGCGAATCCATCTTGATGACGGTGGCGCCGATCGCAAAGCTCATCGGCATCGACGTCATGTACTTGACCTTCGAGTACCACTGCAGCGCGACGGCAGCGACTGGCGAGCCGTAGCAGCCATTGATCTTGCCGCTCGTGAGACCGGCATCGACTTCGGGCACGCCGAGCGGCACGCCGTTGAGGCCGAGCTTCTTGTAGAGCGCGCTGAAGATCTGATCGTCGCCCCACAGCCACATCTTCTGGCTCTTCAGCGTCGCGACCGAGTCGACCTTCGACTTCGACATGACGTAGATCCAGCCGACCTCGCCGCGGTCAGCGAGCTTGTAGCCCTTCTTTTCGAACTTCTTCTGGAAGTAGGGCCACATCTTGTCGGCGACGGCGTCGAGCTCTTCGACCGACGCGAACATGCGCGGCAGCTCGAGCACGCGGATCGACTCGTCGACCATCGCGAGGCCGACCGACGTGATCGCCGCGCCATCGAGCTGACCGAGGCCCATCTTGCGCACGAAGTCGCGCTCGTCACCTTGCTGGCCGCCTTCGTAGTACTTGACCGTGAGGCGGCCGGCGGTCTTCGTGTTGATCTCCGCCTGGCCCTTGCCGAGGACTTCCATCCACGGGCTGCCCGAGGGCGCGAGCGTCGCGATGCGAAGCTCGGTGTTGTCGCCGAAAGCGAGAGACGCGGGGGACGCGACGGCGGCGAGTGCCGCGATCGAAACGAGTTTAACCAGCTTGCTCATGAGACCGTTCCTCGAAGAATGATGTCGAACGATGTGCCGGCGCGGCGGCCTTGTCCAGCGTTGAATGCGACGCGCGGCATCGGGCCGTATTCACATCGTCGTCGGGCCGTATTCACGTAAAGGCGCCTTACATCCACAGCGCGCAAATCCAAGGGCGGCAAGCGGAGTAGCCAGTGTCGCTTAGTGACCGACGGTCGCTTGTAGCGCCGCGAACGCAGTCACCCCCCAGCGCGGGACGAAGTCGAGCGAAGTCACGTTCGCCGCGTAGAACGAGCGCGCAGCATCGATGCGCAGCGTCGCGTCGAGATGCGGCATGAGGTGTTGCGAGACGCCGAGTGATGCACCGCCTGTGACCGCGCTCGTCGCCATCGTCTTCGGCACGTAGACGTGCGTCTTCGCGATCGCTGCGTCGAGCAGCGCGCGTGTCTTGCCGATCGAGACGCCGAGACCACCGGTGATGCGCGAGTCGACCGTGACGTAGCCGTCTGGTTGCAACTCGAGATCGTGCGTCGCCGTCACGTGCCCGTGCAGCGCCGAGCCACCGGTCACGACGCCGAGCACGGCGCGCGGCGTCGTGACTTCGACTTCACGGCTCACGTCGTCGACGAAGTCGCCAACGCCGCCCGACGTGATGCCGATACCACCGGTTGTGAATAACGGGCCGAGCTTGAGGTTCTCGATGCGCACGCCCCAGACGTGGACCGACGCGCCATTGTCGATGAAGTCGCCGCCACCGGAGCCGACCTCGACGGTGATGTCACGCGCTTCGCCCCACGGCGCGAGCTGACGGCGCACGTAACCGAACGGCGTGGCCTCGGGCGTCTGGCGCGACGCGATCGGTTGACCCGAGGACCACAGGAGCGTCGCATCGAGGCGCACGTCGAAGATCACGAGGTCGCCTTGGGGGAAGCTCGGGTTCTCGGGATCGATCGGATCGGTGACGGTGATGCCTTGCTTCTGTGCCTCGCCCGCTTCGACCGCCGCGAGCAGGTGGCCGAACTTCGCCTTCAGCGGTTGCCAGTGAAACGTCACCGTCTCGCGCCGATTCGCTCCCGCGCGGAGCCCGAGGGGCGCGAGTAACGCAGGTGTGACATCCCATTCGAGATGGTGTCCGAATTCCATCGTCAGAAACGGGATGCACGCGCTCGCCCATTGCTCGGCGCTCGCGCGGGCGCCATCGGCGTAGGCAAGGCGCGCTTGGCCGCCTGCGCGCACGGGGTCGCAACGCGTGCCGCGATACCGGATCTCGCCGCCGGCCGCGACCGAACCTTCGGCGCGTCGGCCCTTCCGCCGACGAGCTGGGCGAACGCCGCCGCGTGGAAGCCGTTGTCCGTGACCTCGGGCAACGCAAGCGCACGCAGCTCGGTTTCGACCGTTTCGGAATCCGCGGCTGCGATGGTGGGAACGGCGAGCACGAACACGAACGGAACTGCGCGGCGCATTCGGGCACGTCAGAGCAATTCGCTCGCCAGCGGAATTCGCGGCAACCGGTGGCAGGAGCGTCCGACTTCGAACGCGACTACTTCAGCGCTTTGACGGCTTCGACGACTTCGTCGACGTGGCCTTTGACGCTGACCTTCGGCCAGTGATGCGAGACCTTGCCCGTCTTGTCGATGACGACGGTCGAGCGAATGATGCCCTTCATCTTCTTGCCGTACATCACCTTGTCGCCCCACGCGCCGTAGGCCTCCATCACCGCGCCGTCTGCATCGGTCAGCAGCGGGAAGTTGAGCTTGTACTTGTCGCGGAACTTGCAGTGCGACGCGATCGAGTCCTTGCTCACGCCGAGCACGACCGCGCCGAGCTTCTTCAGCGCCGGGATTGCGTCGCGGAAGTTCTCCGCCTCGATCGTGCAACCCGGCGTGTTGTCGCGCGGATAGAAGTAGAGGACGACGACGTTGCCCTTGAGATCGCCGAGCTTGACCTTGCCGCCGTCGGAGGACTCGAGCGTGAACGCCGGTGCTTTCTTGCCAACTTCGACCATGGCGGTGTGATACACGAATTGGGATGCGCTTGCTCGCCTGCCTCTTCCTCGTCTATGGCCTCGGCCTCCTCGGCTGTCAGCACCAGGATGCCGCCCAGCGCTCGGCCGAGATCACCGCGCAGGCGACCCCGAAGCCGGCGTCGTCATCGCCGCCGATCAACAACGCGCTCACGATGCCCGCCGCGAAGTCTGCCTGCGGCTGCTCGGGCGGCGGCGAAAGCTGCGGCGGTTCGTGCGGCGGATCGTGTGGCGCTTCGTGCGGCCACGGCGGCGGTACGGATCCGCTGTGGGCTCCGCTGCCGTCCAACTCGACGTGGACGCCGTTGCAAGTCGCGGGGATGCGCTGCGGTGGCTGCGCGAAGCGTATCGAGCGCGCGCTCGCCAGCGTCGAGGGCGTGCTCGGCGTGAAGGCCGATGTACGAATGGCTCGGATCGAAATCGCGACGAAGCCGGGCATCGACGCCCGCGCGCTGGTCAAGCCGACCATCGACGGCCTGGGCTATCAGGTCCAGTAGCTGCTACGCTTCCAGACGATGGGTCGTCTGTTGATCGTCGTCGCTTCGGGTGCACTGGCCGGTGCCGGCGCATGCGGCCATTCGAACGCGTCCGGACCGAAGTGGCCCGAGCCGTCGAAGACCGCGGAAGACGGTGGCGAGAGCATCGAGCCGCGCCCGAGCGCGAGCTACGCGGCGGCGGTCGAAAAGTCAGACGACAACGACGAGGACAAGCCCGCGGCGTCGAGCACGAGCTCGCCTGCCTCGAGCACGAGCGAGGACAAGCCGGCGACGACGTCGACGCCGACGACGCCGACGTCAGAAGACGTGTTCCAGACCGACGAGATCATCATCGAGATCGACGACTGAGGCCGAGCGATCGCCGAAACGGAAAAAGCCGCGTATCGCTACGCGGCTTTTCTTACGTCGTCGACGCGCTTACGGGACGATGAAGTTTCCGTAGCAGATCGTCGCCTTGGTCGCCGGGAAGACGAAGCCCGTTGCCATACACATTTCGTCGGTGGCGGCGCTGTCGCCCGTGCTGATCGGATATCCGTTCGGGTTGCTGTACTTGCACTCGTACGTCAGCTTGCCGCTGGCAAATGTATAGAACGGGTTCGTCATCCAGGTCTTCGTGCCGGGATGCTCCCAGTCGTCGCTCTGGAACACGATGTTCGTGCTCGTCGCGGCGCCGTCGCGCACCTCGGTGTGGATCGCTTGCTTGTGCGCGTGCGTCGACATCAGCCACACCTTCGACGACGCCGGGATGTTGCAGGTGTTCGTCGCCGTCGCGGTGCCGGGCGTGGTTCCCTGCGCGGCCGGAATGCTGATGCTCGGATTGAACGTGACGTACGCGGCGGTCTTCGTCGTCGCTACACCTGCATCGTAGGCCTCGGCGTTGATCGTGACGTGCGCCTTGATCGCCTCGTCCGTGGTGTTGAAGTAGTGCATCTGGATAAACGCGGGTTGACCCGGCGCGACGTCCATACCAAGGGGCTTTCCGCTGCCGTCGTCAGCCGGCAATGGCATATCGGAGTCAATGTTCTGCGCCGCGTAGATCCACGACGGAATGTTCGAGCCGCCGCCGCTCAGGCCGCATTGGCTCGACGAAATCGTACCTTCGGGTTGGCCGAGTGACGGCGTGAAGAAGAGGATCATGTGGTGGCTGCCACCGGTCATCTTCGAGACCCAGCGCTTGATCGTGAACGCCTCGGTGTTGGGCGTCTTGAAGTAGTAGCAGTACGTGATCTCTTGGCCCGCGTTGATCGTGATTTCGGGGCTGACGATCTGGAAACCGCGCGCGGGCGGGTCGAGCGTATCGCTGCCCGATCCGGAACCCGAGCCGGAGCCCGAGCCGCTGCCCATCCCATCATCGTCTGCCGCTGGATCAGTGCCGCACGCGGCGGCGAGCACGAGCACGAACGTAATACCTAGTGTGCGCATGGGACGGGCCCCCTCTGGCCAAACGTTTGTGGAGCGAGGGTATCAAGGCGGTCGACGGTGTCTAGGGTTTATTGAATTCAAGTTCCATTACCTGTTCGTCTTCACCTGACAAGCTGTGATGCCAGTGTGCGGCAGCCCACGTACACTGCAGACCTCATGTCGCGCTTCGACGTGGATCTGTTCGTGATCGGTGGTGGCTCGGGAGGCGTTCGAGCCGCACGCGTCGCTGCAGAACACGGGGCCAAGGTCGCAATCGCGGAAGCGAGTCGGTGGGGCGGTACATGCGTGATCCGCGGTTGTGTGCCGAAGAAGCTGCTCGTGTACGCGAGCGAGATCAGTCGCAATCTCGATGACGCACGCGGGCAAGGTTGGACCATTGCGAATGCGAGCTTCGACTGGCCGACGTTCCGCGCGGCCAAGGACAAAGAGCTCGCGCGACTCGAGCAAGCCTATGCACAACGGCTCCAGCGGGCCGGCGTTCGCTTGTTGCAGGGCCATGCACGGCTCGCCGACCCGCACACGATCGAGATCAATGACGAGCGGATTACGGCCGCGCATGTCCTGGTCGCGACCGGTGGCAAGCCGCGACGGCCGGCCGGTAACTACATAACGAGCGACGAGGCGTTCGACCTTCCCGAGCTGCCGAAGCGGATCGCGATCCTCGGCGCGGGCTACATCGGCGTCGAGTTCGCGCACATCTTTGCGGGCTTTGGCGTCGACGTGTCGCTCGTGCATCGCGGCGAGCACGTGCTGCGCGGCTTCGATCCCGAGCTCGCTGCGGAGGTCGAGCGCGGCATCACGGCGCACGGCATCAAGCTCATCGCCGGCGACACGATCGACATTCCGACCGATCTGAAGATGGCGGCGATCGGTCGCGAGCCGGTGAGCAAGGATCTCGGGCTCGTCGAAGCGGGCATCGCGCTCGATGCGCATGGCGCGGTCGTGGTCGATGCGTTCTCGCGCTCGAACGTGCCGCACATCTATGCCGTCGGCGACGTGACCGCGCGCTATCAGCTGACACCGATCGCGATTCGCGAGGGTCACGCAGTTGCAGATACGCTGTTTGGCAATCGGCCGACTGCGATCGTTCACGAGCTGATTCCGACGGCCGTGTTCGCGCAGCCGCCCGCTGCTGCGATCGGACTGACCGAGCCCGCCGCGCTCGCGGACGGTCACGACATCCAGGTGTTCCGCGCTCGGTTCCGGCCGATGCGTTACTCGCTGTCGGGCCGCGACGAGCACGTGATGATCAAGTTGATCGTCGCACGCGCGACCGACAAAGTGCTCGGCCTGCACATCGTCGGGCCCGATGCGCCGGAGATCGTCCAGGCCACGGCGATCGCGATCACGATGGGCGCGACGAAGGCCGACCTCGACCGCACGTTCGCCCTGCATCCAACGACGGCCGAAGAGCTCGTGCTGTTGCGTTGACCGACGCTGACAGCGTGCGAGCTGTGAGCTTTCGGCCCGTGCTGTGGTTCTGTGGCAACAGCGAGCCGGTCCGGTTTGTGCAAAATCGCGCGTCTAGTGCTGGTGCACGACGTGCAGAAGCGCACTGCCATGAGAGCCGCACTGGTTGTTGTCGCCGCCCTCGTCGCGGTTCCCGCGTTCGCCGACACGCCCCAGGCGGTCCGCGGCGAGACCATCATCATCCATGGCAAGGCACCGCCAGCACGGCTGCCGAAAGCGAAGAAGCGCTACAACAGGATCGCGCCGGCCTACAGCGACTATGCTGTCGAGCACGACCGGTGGGCGAAGGCGTGGCTGCTACTCGACATCGACGAGCGTGGCGTCGTGACGCGGCTCAAGCTGCTCAAGAAGCCGGGCATGGATCTCGATCAGATCGCGATCGACCGTGGCTTCAGCATGCGCTTCGAGCCCGCCGAGGACATCAATGGCAACCCGATGCGCACGGAGCTGATCACACCGATCGAGTGGCCGGCGTACTGGTGGCTGATCGATCGCGAGGGCCTCGCGACGAAGGTGCCCGAGTACATCGAGAAGGTGCCGTGCTACGGCAGCGGCCCGATGCACATGGGCTCGATCCATCCGATGTATCGCGACTGCTCGCCGCCGCCCGCGCTCACGACGCTCGACGAGTATCCTTGGATCACGAGGAAGTAGAAAACGCGGTCAGACCCATATCCCGCGAGGAAGCAGAAGAAGGGGCTGCTACGGATTCGCACCCGCTGCGATCCAGCGCCGGATCGCGTCGATCTTCTCGTCGCACAGCTTCGGCATGCCCCATGGCATCAGGCCTTCGAGCGCCGGACCGGACTCGCCGCCGATCTCCACCATCAACAAGCTCGACGCCGAGCTGCCAGGCACGACGCGCCTCCATCCGGTCTGCGTTGTCGACGCTACGTTGATCAGCGCAACGCGCGCGTGTCCCGGCAACAGGCTCATTTGTGCCGCCGGCGGTGAATCGCCATGGCACTGCGTCGTGCACGACACGTCGAAGATCTTGTCCTGAATAAAGGCCAGGTCGGAGTGATAGGCGGCCTCTTCGCACGGCGTGAGATTCGGCGGAATACCGTCGGGCGGCACTGGCATCGCATCCGCGACGACTGACCCGCCGGCGCCCGCGTCGGGCTCCACGTTGTCGTCATCATCGGAGTTGCGCACGTCGTTGCCGCACGCGATGAGCGCCAACGCGATGAGCGCCAACGCGATACTAGGGGTGAATCGCATGCGCGACGAATTCAGCAAGCGCTGCACCAGCAGCGACTCGCGGATCGTCGAGACTTAGCGGCTTGCGCTTCGTGCGGTGCTCGCTGCGGCGCGCTCCCACGCACGGCGTGCGCGCGGAACATTGTGTTTCGTTAGATCACGGACAGACCGGGTAACACCGGCCCCACGGCTCGTTCGTGCCGATGATCGGGCAGCACATTGCCGCTTGCGCCGGACAATCCGCGTTGTCGGTGCAGATCGTCGCGTTGGTGCACGTGG
>DASUFX010000798.1:0-11592 GCA_036274355.1 Kofleriaceae bacterium
TGCTTCGAGAAGTGCTGATCGATGACTTCTTTCAGCGTATCGCCCGCGATCAGCAGCTGGCCGGTGAGCACCTCGTACGCGACGCACGCTGCGGCATAGACGTCGGCTGGATATGGATCGAGCTTCGACGGATCCTCCGTCCACACTTCGCCGGCACCGTAATGCGGGCTTCCACAACCGGCGCGAATATGTCGTCCCGCGAGGCCGAAATCGACGAGCACGGCATCACCTGAACCTTCACGCAACACCAGATTGGGTGGCTTGACGTCGAGATGTGCGATGCGAGCTGCGTGCATTGCTTCGAGGCCGCGCAGCAGATCATCGATGATCGAGAGCGCGCGATCCATCGTGAGCTCGCCGGCTTCGAGGGTGCGCTCGAGGTTCGTACCGCGGACGAACTCCATCACGAGGATCGGCTTGGGTTGTGCGCTCGCATCGAACGTGATGAAGCGCGCGATGTTTGGATGCTCGGGCAACGCGAGCAGCGCGCCGGCCTCCTCGCGGAACAGGCGCACGAACTCTCGCTCGCTGAGCTCACGCGCGGCGTCGCCAGAGTAGTCGGGGACCTTGACCGCGACGAGCTCACGGTCGGCGCGCGTGCGCTCGTCGGCGCGCACCGCGAGCAACACCGAGCCGCCCGCACCGCGTCCGATCGGACGCACGACGTAATAGCCGCCGAGCATGCGCGAGAGCGGTACCCAGCCAGGCAGCGTGACATCCGCGGTTGCCGTGGTCGATTCGCTGCGATCGATTGGTCGGCGCGCGAGCCAGACCAGCACGCGTTCGATCGCGGCCGCGAGCGCCGGCGGCAGCGCGGCTCTGCTCTCGTCGATCGACGCGGCGATCGCCTCGTCGAGCGCAGCGCTGCGCGCATCGCGCTGGTCGGTCGCAAGGACGGCCTCGATTCCACGCACGGCAGTTTCGAGCGAGCCCGCGTGATCCTCTGCGTCGATGCCGAGGCGCCGCCGTGCCCCGAGGCTGCGCCGCGCGAGTGCACCGAGCTCGGTCGCGATCGCATCGAGCGTGCCGGCTGACACCGCCTGCTGGCTCGATACCGACGTGAGGCGGGTGAGCTGGTTGCCGAGCCGCGCGAGTGCGAGCCGCACCGATTCGACACGTGGCGATTGTTCCGGCGGCAATGCGTCGGTGAGCTCGCCGAGCCGCTCCACAACGACTCGCAGCGCTTCCGCGTGGTCGGGATCGGCGGCTTCCCAGGTCGCTTGCTGGAGCGCCGCGTACGCCTGAAACGATTGCTCGACCTCCGGCACCATCGACGCGTCGCGCACGATCGCGAAGTCGTCGTCGGGAAACGCGGTCGTCCATGCGAACAACAGATCCGTGAGCTCCGCATGGCCGTCGCGCAATAGCGCGTCGCCGGCGCGCGTCATCGCTGCCCACACCGCGCGGCGCAGTGGTGATCGATCGACTTCCGCGCGCGCCATCAGCTGACGTACGGCGGCGAGACGCGGCTCGAGATCTGCGTCGCCCGTGACGCGCACGCCGTCGAGCAAGCGCACGAGCGCGCGGAGCCGCGCGATGCGAAGCCCGCCGTGTGCGACTGCACCCGATTCGGGCGCGCGTTCGTGAGCAAGGAGCGCGGCTTCGATCGCAGCGAGGGCACGCGCGAACTGCTGGCGTGCCGGATCGGCATCGCCGGCGAGTGCGAGCACCGCGGGCAACGCGTTGTCGGCAAGTAGCTCGCGATCGAGCTCGCGCAGAAGGCGCATCGAATGACGGCGATCGATTGGATCGTCATCGCTGGCGCCCTTCAGCCATTCCGCAGCGTCGCTGATCTCGTTCACGGCAGTGCGCGCCGCGCGAAGCGCGCCTTGCGTGTCGCCATCGTCGAGCGCCGTGCGTGCTTCGCCGATCGGCACGCCGATTCCTTCCGTGACCACGATGCCGCCGAGCTCCGCCTCGAGCGCGTGCAGCAGAGCCCACCGACCGTCGTCTTTCGGATCCTGGTCCGCCTTCATCTGTGCACGCGTCCAGTCGAGCGCGGCGGCTTCGGCCTCCGGCAACAACGTGCCCGCTTCCTCGCGACGCAGTTCGGCGAGCGCTTCGGCGCACTCGAGCGGCTGACGAGCGACGAGCTTCGTCGCGAGCTCGTCGGCCTCTGCCGGCGATGCGATCGCGAGCCCAGCGAGCCCGAGAATCGCGCCGCGCCCGACACCCGGCTCTTTCGCCGCGCGCGCGATCAGCATGTCGTGCCAGCGGCGCGCTGCGCCACCACGCTCGAGCGCCGCGGCGGCCGACGCGGCACCACGGCGGACCTCGGTGTTCGACGCGGCCGGGCGCAGCTCGCGATCGATCTCACCCGCGAGATCCGGATCGACGTGCGCGAGGATCCCGCGCGCGATGCTCGCGAAGCGCGACACCAGTGCCTCGCGATCACCGAGCAGCCGCGCAAGCGCCGCTCGCACACCCGGTCGCGCGAGCACGCGCACACCACCGCGATCGCCGGCGTCGTGGCGGCGCACGGCTTCACGTGCGCCATGCGCGAGGATGCGTGCAGCGAGCCGGCGCCCGGGTAGCGATCCGGTCGCCGGCTCCTCGACCCAGCTGTGTGCGAGCTCGGGTTGCGCGAGCAAACCGATCGCGAGCTCGCCGATCATGCCGGGCGCGGTGAACGGCGCCGCGAGCACGACGCTAAGGCGCGCACGCAGATGGTCGGCAGCGACGATCTTCGGCGACGTACGCGCGAGGGCGATCAACAACCGCACGAACGTCGCGCGATCGGCAGCGCGCAGCGACGTGAGCACGCGACGGCCGAGCTCGCGACGCTCGGCGCCTGGTGGCAGCGCTTGTGCGAGCTCGAACAGCGCGATCGCAGCAGACGCCGGCGACAACCAATCGAGCGAGGTCAGCAGGCCATCGCCGAACGCCGCGCGCACCGCGGAGAGCAGCTGATCGGCGGAGATGCCTTCGAGCGGCGCTGGCTCACGCTCCGAGATCGCGGCGAGTGCCGCGAGAAACTGTCGGGTGGCCTGACGGCGCTCGTCTGCGGTTGCCAGCGTGTGGAGCGCGGCAAAACCCGCCAGGTAGGACCTGCCTCCCGACATTCAGCAACATCTTACGCCGCTCACGGCTGGGGCGTCAGAGCCTGTGGGGTAAGCGTCTCCTTATAGAAGGTCACGCCGTCGGGGCCGACGCCCGAGAACGTCAGCTGCTCACCGTCGACGTCGATCAACGCGAAGTTGTACTGCATGCTGCGAAACAGGACGCCCGGCGCGAATACGTGCGGCGTGCCGATGCCACGGCAGACCGGGCCGACCTGGAATTCGCGAATTCCGTGCGCATGCTTGTGCGCGGCGAACCAGTGCTGGTCCGCGCTGACGAACAAGATGCCGGGAATGCCGACCAGGGCGTCGAAGATGAGGCTGCGCTCGTACGTGTACGCTGCCCAGTGATCGTTGCCGTCGGCGAAATCGAGCGGCACGCTCGTGAACACGAGCTTGAACGTCGCGGTCGAGCTCTCGAGCGTATCGATGAGCCACGCGCGTTGCGTGTCGCCGAGCATCGTCTTGTTCGCATCGTCGGGCGCTGCGTTCGCGCTACGGAAGCGACGGCAGTCCAGCATGATGCAGTCGACGTGCGCGCCCCAGCGAAACGCGCGATAGCGAATCTCGCCAGCGGCGCCGCGCACCGGAAAGAACTCGTCCCACACCTGCATCGCCGCGGCGTAGCGACTCGCTTCGGCAACGCGATACATGCCGTCGAAGTCGTTGCGAAACTCGTGGTCGTCGTAGATCGCGCGCACCGCCATCGCTTGCAGCCACGCGCGCTGCCGCGGCGCGGTCACCGTCTGCGCGTAGCGATTGCGATACGCGTCGACGGTCACGGCGACATCCGGCCCGTTGTCGGCGTATGGAAAATCGCCGATCGAGACAAACACCTCCGGGCTCGCCGCCGCGCAATGCGCGAGCAATTCGCTGTCGAATTCGAGGTTCGGATCGACATCGGCCGACACCGCGATGCGAACCGGCCGGGGATCGTCAGCGAGTGGCGCGGTGCGAACATGATGCGGGCCGAGCTCCACACCGGTGTCGAACACGAGGTGAACTTGATAATTCGTCGACGCTGCGAGCCCGGTTACGTCGAATGAACCGATCTCGGAAATCTCCATCACCGTCGACATCACGATGGCATCACCTGACTGCACTTCGAGCGCAACGGTCCTCGCCTCCGACGACCAGACCACGACGATGAAGGAGCTTTCGTCGGGTTCGACGACGAACGCCGCGTGACTATTGCCCGCGTCGCGTGGGCGCTCGTTGTCGCCACAGCCAACGATGAGGCTCGCCGACCCGATGCCAGCGATTCGCAGCACGTCACGTCGCGTGAGGCCCACCCGATTCATGGTGACAGGTCAGCGTAGCCGTCGTTTAATCCGACCGCCATGATGAGGGCATCGCTCGTTCTTGCGTTCTGCCTGGCCGCCTGTGCCTTCGAGCATGGGACGGATCCGACGACGGGCGGCGCCGACCCGGGCTCTGGGTCCGGCTCCGGCGATCCAGACCAGGACACCGACGGCGACGGCAACACCGACCTTACCGATAACTGCTCCGGCGTCAGCAATCCCGATCAGCACGATCACGATGACGACGGCCGCGGCGATGCGTGCGACGTGTGCCCGCACCTCGTCGACACCGGTAAGGACACGGATGGCGATGGCGTTGGCGACGCGTGTGATCCGCGGCCGACCGAGCCTGGTGATCGCATCGCGTTCTTCGAGGGCTTCTACGACGCGCCGGCGTGGACATCGGTGATCGGCGCCAACACGTGGCAGATGGAATCCGGCACGCTGCGCCAGCACGGCCTCGACGCCGCGTATCAGCTCGTGCGCGACGACAATCCAGATCTCGGATCGGTGCTCGTCGATGCGCGCGTGAAGATCAACGCGATCTCGAACAACGGCTCGATGCGCCGCTCGACCGGCATCGTGATGTCCTATCGCGACGCGAACCACTACATCTTCTGCGGTCTCGCCGCTCCGCAATCATCGCAGCAGGGTGCGGAGGTCAACGCCGGCCAGGTGTCGACCGACTTCTGGGGCAGCGCACAGTACAACTATGCGCCTGGGGTGTTTCCGGCACAGATGGCGGGCGACTGGCTCACGATGCAGGCGCGCACGACGAAGACGGATTGGGGCACGACGCAGATCGACTGCGTGACTCACCGAGCCGGCACCACCGGCACGGCGACGTACGACGGTGATGCCGAGATCGACGGTGACATCGGCATCCGCACGAACGGCGCGGATGCGAGCTTCGACTACGTGTTTGTCGTGGCCTCGCCTGCCGCAACGTAGAGCACGCGACGTCGGCACGCCGCATGCTCGTTGTTACGAGCATGGCGACCCACAAAGATTCCAGAGCTCGTGACGCGCGGCGGGCGATGCGGGAAGCCAGTCGTCTGCCGCAGCCGTCCATTGTCGACATCGATCCCGAGGAGCCGACTCAGCTCCTGGATGATGTTGGTCAGTACAGCGTGATCGATCTCGATCTCGGGGTCGAAGCGCAGCCGCACGCCGAAGCCGACGCGCTGATCGATGCTGCGATCGACGAGGCCGAAGGCGGTGAAGCGGAAGAGGAGGACGAGCTCGAGGCGCGGTCGCGCGACGAGGCCGAAGTTCCGATGAAGGACAAAGACACCGGCGATCTGTACGGCGTCCATCAGCCGCCGGCGACCGATCGACAGCTCGACAAGACCGCCAACCAGGAGGTCTTCCTCGACGCGGACCAAGGTGAGAACTGGCTCGAAACACTCGGCCACAAGTCGGTCGAGTACGGACCGGAAACCGAGCACCAGGTCGACGTCATCGACGACAGCGACGAGCACCTCGATCACCGCGGTCACCACGCGAGCGAATCCGGCGACCGGCCGGTCGCCGACAAGGGCTCCGGAGGGGATGGCGGGCTCTGACGTAAAGGTCGGTAGTGCGCCAGCTGGACCTGCCGGGTACACCGTGTGAAGGTCCGCGCGTGAAGATCGAGCGTCTCGACATCGCAGGCCTGACGACGCGCGTCGTCGGCAACGGCAAACAGACGGTCGTGCTGCTGCACGGTTTTGGCGCGCCGGGCGACGATCTCGTCGCGCTCGCGCAGTACATCGACGCGCCTGCGCGGTTCGTGTTTCCCGAAGCGCCGCTCGAGCTCGGCGGCTTGTACGGCGATTCGCGTGCGTGGTGGCAGCTCGACCTCATGCGGCTCGAGCAGGAGCTGAGCAGCGGTAAGCCGCGCGATCGTCGTGGCGAAGTTCCCGAGGGCCTGAGCGATGCGCGCGACCACATGGTGCGCTTCCTCGAGGAGCTCGAGGAGCGTTTCGCGATCGAGAACTCACAGCTCGTGCTCGGCGGCTTTTCGCAGGGCGCGATGCTCGCGCTCGATGTCGCCCTTCATCGCGAGGTCGCGCCGGCGGGTTTGATCCTGATGTCGGGCACGCTGCTCGCGGAGTCGATCTGGCAACCGCTGATGTCGAAGCTGTCCGGTGTGCCGGTGTTCCAGTCGCACGGCATGCACGATCAACTGTTGCCGTTCTCGATCGCTCGCCAGCTGCGCGATCAGCTCAAAGCCGCGGGCGCTCGCGTCGACTGGTGCGAGTTCCACGGCGGTCACGAAATCCCGCCGAGCGTGCTCGATGGCGCGACGAAGCTACTGCTGACTACTGGCAGTATGTCGCGGTGAGCGCGAACGAGTCGAAGAAGAAGTTCGTGACGAACGAGTCGTCGTTCGTGGACGTCATGCGCAGCCGCACGGTCTGTCCCGACAGGTTCTGCGGGAACGTGAAATTGATCGCGGTCCACGTCGCGCCGGTGGTCGTCAGGTTGCTGAGCGAGAGCACGGTCTGGATCGGCGTGCCGTTCGTCTGCGTGAGCCCGAGCTGACCGCTGTCGTAGACCGACGTCGTCGTGGTCTCTTGCGTGCCGACCACGTAGTAGCCGGTGAGCGTCAGCTGCGTCGTTCCCATCGGCACCGTGACGTCTTGATAGAGCTGGTCGGTCACGCTTTGACCGAGCGGTGCTTCGAAGCCGCCCATCCATGCCTTGTACGGCGCGGTATGCGCGGCGAGGCCCTGATCAGTGACGACCGGATACGCGTTGTCGATGTTCACGAGCGTCCAGCCGGTGCCGACCGGCGTGAGATCGAGGACGGGGTTCGTGAGCAGCTGGCGCGTCATCACGGTGCACTGATACGCGTCGGGCATCTGCACCGATGCATCCGGCGGCGGTGGCGGCGCATCCGGCGGCACGAACGCATCGATGGGCTGCGCATCGACCGGGGGCTTCGCGTCGGCGAGTGCGGCATCGACCTGGCCTTCGATCTGACCATCGACGCGCGGATCGATGATGTCGCCGCCGTCCGTGCCCGAGACGTTCGAGCGACCGGACGCGCACCCGACAACCACCAGCAGCGCAGCCAAATGCTTCATTTGTTTATGGGCCGTGGGATATCCCGGTTGCGAATCGCTTTCAACGAACATTTCGCAACCGGCATGAGGTCCCCAGACCCGAGGACGGCGAATCGCAGACCTCGGGTCCTGGGCTATGCCCTCGATCACACTGCGGTACCTGCCATTGCCCGGCGTGCCGCCGCGGCGGCCGGCCGCCAGCCCCCGCGCAGGACGCGGAGCCAGAACAGCGACGCACCGAGGACGATCTCGACGGCCAGGCCCACCCAGCCGCCGACCACGCCGAGCCCGAGATGGACACCGAGCAGCCACGTGAGCGGCGGTGTGGTGAGCCACGAGGTGATGATCCCGACGACCGCCGCGAAGCGGACGTCGCTCGCACCACGCAGCACGCCACGCGCGATCACGTTCGCCGCATCGGCGACGAGGAACGCGAGCCCGACGTAGACGAGCAGCGTCGCCCGTTCGGCGAGCGCGGAGTCACCCGACGCCATCGCGGTCGCTATCGTGCCGCCGAGGATCGCGTAGCCCACGAGCACCACGGTCGAGTAGCCGGCACCGATCGCGAGCGCACGTCTGGCCACGCGCGGCACGAGCACGTCCTTGCCCGCACCGACCGCTTGCCCGACGAGCACTGCCGCCGCTTCGGCTAGCGCATGTGCCGGCAGGAACGACACGTTCACCAGGTGGAGCACCATCTGATGAGCCGCGGCGTCGACCGCGGACATGCGCGCGACGAGCACGGTGAGGATCAAGAACGAGCCGACCTCCATGATGAACTGCAGGCCGTTCGGCACGCCTTGCGCCCACACGTCACGCGCCGCTTTGCGCGACCAGCCGAGCTTCTTCAGCTGTGCGCGCATCGGCCACGCGAGCACCGCGAGCTCGGTCGCGTTACCGGCGATCGTCGCATACGCGGCGCCGCGCACACCCCAGTCGAGGACGAGGATGAGCACGATGTCGAGCGCGATGTTGACCGCGTTACCGGCGAGCGATGCTCGCATCGGCGCGCGCGTATCACCGATCCCGTAGCGCGATTCGCGCAGCGCCGCATAGACGAGCACGAGCGGCGCACCGAGCGAACGGATGCCGAGATATTGCGCGGCGAAATGACCCGCGCGCGGTGACGCCGACAGATGCGCGAGCAGCGGCGCGACCAGCTGACCGGTGACGGTCGCCAGCACGCCCAGCACGATGGCGATGCAGAGCGCAGCACCGACGAGCTCGGGGATCTTGTCGAGCCGATTTGCACCGACGGCTTGCGAGACGAGCGTCTTGGCACCGCGCAGAAGGCCGATGCCGAAGCACACGAGCGTGAAGCCGACGACGCCGGCAAGACCGACGCCGGCGAGCTCGTCCGCACCGACGTGCGCGACGAATGCCGTCGACGCGAGCGTCATCGCGGAAAACGAAACCATGGAGACCGTGATCGGCCAGGCGAGGCGGAGCAGCGCTCGGCCGGGCCTGTCGGACCAGGTCAAAGAAACATCTGAGGTGGTTACTAACGCAGACATGACGAGCCTCTAACGAGACAAGGACGATCGAACCCTCGCGGATTCGACAAGAGCCCCAACGTTTCGCCGAAAACTTGAAGGGCTCCCTTTTCCAGGAGCCCGCGGCGGTGAGGTTAGCTCTCGATCAGCGCATCGAGCCTCTGCCACCGCGGGCGGTGCCGCGATCGACGATGTAAAGCTTCGTCGTCGGCTGGCACATTGGGCGGTTGCAGTTGCTCATCGGCTGTTCTCCGAGTCCTTGTTGTCACTCTCGCAAATCGTTGCGCGATCCGTCAAGAACATTGACCGGCACACGCGCGCGCTACGTGATCGAGATCAGCGGTGCGACGCGGGTGCGACCAGCGAAACACCGTACGTAGAACGCGGATTCGCGCAGGGGCCGGTATCCAGGCATTACGCGAGAACACGCAGGCCGGGAATGAGTCATGGGTTCACGCGGTTGACAGGCCGCCCACCCCAAGGATTACCTCCACTCCTCGCGCCTATGTCCGAAGACACTGCCAAGCTGCAAAGCCAATTCACCACGCTCAAATCCGAAGTCGGCAAGGTTCTGGTCGGCCAGGACGACATGCTGCACAGACTGTTGCTCGGCTTGCTTGCCGGCGGACATGTGCTGCTCGAAGGCGTTCCCGGCCTGGCGAAGACGCTCGTGATTCGCACGCTCGCCGATGCCCTGGACGGCACGTTCTCGCGCATCCAGTTCACGCCCGACATGCTGCCCGGCGACGTCGTCGGTACGCAGATCTACAACCCGCGTGAAGGTACGTACACCGTCAAGAAGGGACCGGTGTTCGGCAACTTCATTCTCGCGGACGAGATCAACCGTGCCCCTGCGAAGGTGCAATCCGCGCTGCTCGAGGCGATGCAGGAGCGTCAGGTGACGCTCGGCGATCAGACGTTCAAGCTCGCCGATCCGTTCCTCGTGCTCGCGACGCAGAACCCGATCGAACAGGAGGGCACGTATCCGCTGCCCGAAGCGCAGCTCGATCGCTTCTTGCTCAAGGTGAAGGTCGGCTATCCGACGAAGGACGACGAGGTGAAGATCCTCGATCGCATGGCCGGCGCCGGTGCCGAGCCGCATGCGAGCAAGGTGATGACGTGCGACGAGATCCTCGCCGCGCGCGACAAGGTCAAGCAGGTGTTCGTCGACGACAAGCTGAAGCGCTACACGGTCGACATCGTCGCCGCGACGCGCGATCCGAAGGCTGCGGGGCTCGGCGCGCTCGCACCGCTGATCGACAATGGCGCGTCACCGCGCGCGTCGATCGCGCTGATCAAGGTCGCAAAGGCGCACGCGCTGCTATCGGGCCGCGATTACATCTCGCCGCACGACATCAAGACGATCGCGCACGACGTGCTTCGGCATCGCCTCTTGGTCAGCTACGAGGCCGAGGCGCAGGGCAAGACGACCGATCACGTCGTCGCACAAATTCTCGAGAACATCCCCGTTCCCTGAGGACGCATGCTTCCCGCCGAGATCGCGCAAGCCGTCAAGCGCATCCAGTTCGTCACCGGCCGGCAGGTTGCCGACGTGATGGCGGGCGCATACCTGAGCGTCTTCAAAGGACGCGGCATGGAATTCGACGAGGTGCGTCCGTACGTGCCCGGCGACGACGTGCGGTCGATCGACTGGAACGTCACCGCGCGCACGGGCGAGCCGCACGTCAAGCGCTTCGTCGAGGAGCGCGAGCTCACCGTGATGTTGCTCGTCGACGTGTCGGCGTCGCAGGATTTCGGCTCGGGCCGGCGTAGTAAGCTGGAGGCGGCGGTCGAGCTCTCCGCACTGCTCGCGCTGTCGGCCGTCGAGAACGGCGACAAGGTCGGCATGCTGCTGTTCCACGGCGGCGCGGACCTCTACATCCCGCCACGCAAAGGGGGCAAGCACGCGCTTCGCGTCGTGCGCGAAGTGCTCGCGCGCGGCAATGACATTGCGACCGGGCCGGCAAAGCGCGAGCTGTTGCCACGCTTCGTGCGCCGCTGGTTCAAGCTGCTGCAAGACAAGACGCGCACCGAGCCACGTCGATCGACGAGCATCGCGGCTGCGCTGGAGTTCTGCCGCCAGGTGCTGCCACGCCGGGCGGTGCTGTTCTTGATCTCGGACTTCCTCGACGATGGCTACATCCAGGTGCTGCGTCACGCGAACCGCAAGCACGACGTCGTCGCGGCGCTGATCACCGATCCGCGCGAGGCCGATATGCCGCCCGCGGGTCTCGTCACGCTCGAGGATGCCGAGTCCGGCAAGCTGCGCCTCGTCGATACGCGCAGCAAAGCATTTCGCGATGACCTCGCGACGCGCGCGGCAACGCGGCAGAAGGAACTGCACGATCAGCTGCGCGCGACGGGCATGGATCTCGTCACGTTCGATGCGTCGGGGTCGATGGTCGATCCGCTGCTCAAGTTCTTCCGCGAGCGCGAGCGGAGGCTGCGCCGATGAAGCGCTTGCTGGTCATCGGAGCGCTGGCGGCGTGCGGCGGCACGAGCATGCTCGATCAGTCGCAGCCCGCGAAGAGCGAGCCGACGACGGACGCGCTCAAGAAGACGACCGAGAACGGCCCGGTGAAGGCAACCGTGACCGTGTGGCCGCCGAAGCCGACGCTCGGCGAGCCGATCTATTTCCGCCTCGACGTCGACGCGCCCGCTGGGATCAGCGTCGATGCGCCGTTCCAGG
>DASUFX010000799.1:0-2727 GCA_036274355.1 Kofleriaceae bacterium
GTTCGACGTGTCGATCACGCGGAACGTGAGGCGCAAGCTGCTGCCGTTCGGCAGCTGGTGATCGACGACAGCGTCGCGCCACTTCGTCTCGTCGGGTTCGACCGGCTTGCTCGCCTCGTCGACAACGGAGCCATCGGGGCGCAGCACCGCGATCGCACGCAGGTTCGCTTCCTCGTCGAGGATCTTCTCGAGCGTGATCTCGGGAATCGGGTTCGCGATGTCCGGCCGCGAGGCGATGCGTTGCGCGACTTCGACCTGCAGCGACTTCGTCGTCGATACCAGGTCGCGATAGACGCGGCTGACCTGCTCGATCATCGACGCGCGTTCCTTCGACTCGGTCGCACCGAAGTTCGCAGCGACCTTGCCGATCTGATCGATGAGGATTGCCGAGGCCACGAGTGGCACGATCACGATCGCGACGACCGCTACTGTCAGCTTCCACTGCAGGCCTGTGTGACGCGGACGATTCATGGTTTGGGCCTGTAGAACGGTTGCGAGCGGATGCGCAGCACGCGATCCGCGTCGGCGATCTTGGGGTTGACGAACACGGACACGAAGCTGCCGAAGAACACGCCTCCGCGATCGAGGCCGCCGCCCGTGCCTTGCGACAGCCAGCGTCGCACTTCGGCGAGCGTTTCCTTCGACACTGGATTCAGCTGCGCCGTGACGTTCAGATAGAAGACGTCCTCGTAGGGGATGTCCGCGAGGTTCGCGACCGGGAAGTCGTCGATCGCGGTGATGATCTTCAGCGCCTCGGCGCGGTACTTCACCTTGCGCGTGCGCTTGCCGGCCTGACCCTCGATGCGGATGACGTATTGCTCGTCCCAGAGGTCGTAGACAACGGTGCGGAGCTCGACCCGCACAGCGATCGGCTCCTTCGAGCCCTTCGGATAGACCGCGGTGCCGATCTGGATCGTCGACGCGAATCCCGAGCTGAGCTGCTCGTAGGCGGCCTGGTCGAACAGCTTGGCGATGTTGCCGGTCGTGGTCAGCTGATCGCCGCGCTCGACGAAACGCATGCGCTGCGCTTCGGGCTTGTCGTCGTCCGCGAATGCCGGCAAGGCGACAAGCACGAGCGCCGTGATCGCGAACGCTCTCCTCGCAACCGTCCCAACGCGTTCGCACCGGTCAGCTCGAAGATGCCGAAGTCGGTGTCGATGCGCACGCCAGCATCGATATACAGATCGATCGGGAGTGAATTCCAGACCGAGGCGTCACGGAGCTGCACATCTTGGCTCTCGGCGAGCCCCCACACCCCGGCACCGACGAAGAAATCGCCACCGTAGACCCGCCGCCTGCCCGAGCCACGGAACATCCGGGCCGCATATTCGACGCCTGCCGAGCCGCCGAGATCGCCGTACGCCGGTTTGTCGGCGCTCGTCGAGAGGATGTCGAGCGCAGCCGCGTTCGACAGCACGAGGCCGAGTGCGCGTGGCGTGAGCATGCGATTGACGTCGGCGATGTAGATGCGATCGAAGCGTGGCGCGTTACCGATCACGACACCGCCGGCGAGTCGGATCCCGATCGTGTGGCGCTCGTCGCGCAGCGGCCACCAATGCTCGTAGCGCGCGAACACGGTCGCGAAGTCGTAATCGCTTCCGAGTGCAGAGGTGCCGACCTCGACGGCTGCGGTGATACGACCACCCGAATGCGGCAGGATCGGATCGGAGCGCGTATCGCGGTCGATACCGAGCCCGGCGGTGATGACGCGGCTGTCACCCGGTTCGAGATGCAGATCGACGTTCGCGGTCCGGCCATCAGGCAAGAGCTGCGTGGGCGTCGTCGGGACGTCGGCGGAGATCCCCTCGATGCGCGCCGCGAGCGAGAGCCGCGAGAGCGCGGTGATGTCGTAGGTTGCACCGAAGCGCCCACCGAACCGGCTATACGGAAAGCCGCGGAAGTGATCCGTGTTGATGTCGTCGGAATCGCCGCTGATCCGGTAGAAATCGCTGCCGTGCACGAACGTGAGCGAGCCGTTCGCGCCCCATCGCGAGCCGAGCAGCGAGCCGTCGCCGAGGCGAATCTCGCCCGCCCATTGATTGCGCGTACCGTCGATCGAGCCGTTCGCGGCGTAGATGAAGCCACCGCCGACACTGATGCCCAGCCCGAGGAGATTGCGATCACCGACGTCGGTGCCGAACCAGTACGGTGATGCGCGCGTCGTCCCGAACCACAAGCGGTTGAGCACGAACGTGCCGCGCTCGACAACGTTGACCTCGATGATGACGTTGCCGCGTTGACTGCCTTTGCCCATCACGAGCGTGACGTCGCGGAAGTAGCCGAGCGCGAGCACCTTGAACCGCGCGTTGCGCAGTCGCTTGTCGCTCGCATGCAGGATGTCGCCCGGCGCGATCGGCAACGCACGACGAATGATCTCGTCCTGCGTGTTCGTATTGCCGGTGATGTCGATCCTCTCGATGAGCAGCACGGGGCCGAACTCGTCGTCGGGGTTGAGCTTCGTCTCTTCGTCGGCCGCCGGTGCTGGCGCCGGCGCCGTCGTCGGTGCCGGTCCCGGTACCGGTGCCGCGGGAATGGCATCCTCTGCGTGCGCGCTCGTCGCGAGCAGCGCGAGGAGCAAAGCCGCGAAACCCCGCATCTCCCGCGAGCGTAGCGCACCGATCCCAGCGGGTGCTACCTTGCGGCTGTGCGAGGAGCCACGGTTTGGTTCGCTATCCTCGTCGGAATCGCGGCGTGCAACGACGTGCGCGACTTTGCCGGCGATTGGCA
>DASUFX010000800.1:0-5881 GCA_036274355.1 Kofleriaceae bacterium
GAGGCGCTCAATTACGACGCCGAGAACGAGCGCGGCGTGTTCCTCGACAACTACACGTACCTGCCCGCATCGGTCAAAGGCGATTGCACGCCCGGGCACACCTGGGGCCTGTTCCTTCTCGACGAGAAGGTTCTGATGGTCGGCAGCTACGACTCAAGCAACGGCCGCTTGACGAATTGCTGGCTTGCTCCGTTTCAGCTGATGGCCGACACAAGCCAGGAGGTTACCGGCTTCATCGGTCGCCGCGCCGACGAACCACCGGCGCCGATCACGATGCGCCAGGTCCACATCATCGAGGCGACCGAAGAGACGCTGATCAACCTGCTGATCTACGGCAGCGGCACGCCCGGCTATAACCACGGCACCTATGACGTACTCGGGTTTGGTCTCGGGCTCGGCATGCCCGGTGAGCTGTACGGCTTCGACTTCGAGCGCACCGTCGGCAACCTGCCGCGCGCGAATGCACCGGCCGCGATCATTCTCGACGAGCCCAAGAGCCTGGGCGACATCATCCGCGACGATCTTCGGATCCGCTGGTCGTTCTTCCGATGGAAGGATCAGCACTTCGAAATGGCGCAGTGGAAAACGCCGGTCGCCGAGCTCGCGATTGGCACGCTGACCGAGGCGAACAAAGCCGCGCCGGCGGGCATGGACGACGATCACCGCGTCGCATCGCGCGAGACCGACGAGTTTCAGAAGGGCACGGCGAAGATCGACTACAGCCGCGACTATGCGGTTAGCCGGAACGAGCAGTACCAGCGCAGCGTGTCCGTCGAGGATCAGACCGCTGTCGACGATTCGGGCGGCGGCATCGGATCGGTCGCGATGAAGATGCGCAACACGTATGCGCAAATGCAGAACACGGGCGCGGCGATCGAGGGCTTGCTACCCGACTTCATCTCGATGTTCGCTGTGATGGCGCGACCGCTCAGCCAGATCGCGCGCTCGATCGATCCGCGCTTCTACGAGGGGCCGTCGGTCGGCGACGTGTTCCTCGTGAATGACAAGTTCGCGCGCGATCCAATCACCGGCACGCGCGGCATCGGCAGCCGCCCGGCGATGGTCACGCGACACTGGTACTCGTGGGGCGGGCCGTCGCCAACGAGCGACGAGCCGCGACCGGCCGACGGCGGCGTCGAACTGATGTTCCTCGACTTGCAACGCGGATCGAAGTACTCGCCCGCGGCCGAGGTCGACGAGACCGCGAACAGCGGTGGATTCACCGCGGGCTACAATAGCGGCACGGCGACGCTGCGCTGCAAGCCGCACGCATACAGCCACGTCATCACGATCACCACGAAGCGCGGGTTCATCGAGATCGCCGAGGGCCTCGACGCGTCCAACTTCGACGTGAACGAGATCGTCGACATCGTGCAGATCGATCCCGACGATCCGGCGACCGCGATCACGTGGTCGAACCGAACGATCACCGTGCGCAGCGGAAACGACATCACGATCAATCCGGCGCTTTCGTCGCCGTCGTTCGACTCGACGAAGCTCTACCGCATCACGAGCGCCAAGTACTCGCAGGCGGCGGCGACGCAGAAGGACGACGTATACCAGGGCGACGACGCCGACGAGATGATCGAGGACGTCGAGTTCCCGTATCAGTTCTCGGCGACCGAGGAAGCCTACGACTACAACGGCAACACGGGCACCGAGAAGGGCGAGCTCGTCGCGGCGGCGGCGTACGGCGACGGCCGCCCCTGGGACGTCGGCCACGACCGCGCGCTGATCAATCTCGAGAACGCTTTCATCGACGGGCTTAGCGCGCACCAAGCGCCGTTCCTCTGGTCGGAGTTCGCCGACGACGTCGGAAGCGCTGCCGACTGGTACACGCTGTGGATGGGGCCGTTCTTCTTCGGCACCGAACACCTAACCACTGCGGTCTATCGGCTGCTCACGCTCGCGCCGTGGATGCGCTCGAGCTCGGGCGGCACGACCGGCTACATCCGGGCCACGCTGTCGCGCGTGGTCCCGATCGGTTCGCCGGGCACGAGCGGCACGGTGACTGACAAGGGCCGCTTCACGAGCGCGTTCGCGCAGGCCGAATGGTCGACGAGCTCGGCGACCTGGGGCGAGCAGCCGGCGCAAACGCTCGAGCTATCGGTTAAGGATCTGTTCTGGGGCTTTGCCTGGCTGGTCATCGAGAAGAAGGGCACCGGCCAGTTGCGAGGCTTCTCGCGTTTCGTCGAGGGTGCACGGAGGATCCGCTAATGCCTCAGCTCAAGTTCACCGGCGATCGGCTCCCGATCGGCAGCGTAGGCTCCCGCCAGGTCGTCGCCAACCCGACGAGCAAGGCCGCCGACCCGCCGATTCAGTACGACCGCTTTGCGCGCAACGGCAAGCACCCGAACGTCGCACTGATTCAGCAGATGCAGGGCGCTGTGAATGCGGCGGTGATGTACCGCAGCAAGCAAGTGTTCTCGATCGCGGGCCGCCTAAACACGGCCGCCCCGGTCGTGAGCGCTGCCGATCGGCCGCGCTGGCGGTTCGCATTTCACACGAGCCCGTACACGCACGCGCTGATGGCTGTCGTCTCGATGCTGCCGCCCGACGTCGACATCTCGCCGCCAGGCTACGCGAACACATCGGGGCGCCTCGACATCGCGAACGGCGCGGGATCGATCGTCGCTACGCAGTCGTTCTACTATGGCCTGCATCCGGTGCCGCGTTTCAGCGGGCTCGGCGGCTACGTTCCGGACTGGAAGCACATCCGATGGTTTGTGAAGTACGTCGATGGCGTGGCGGCCGACACCGACTACTTCGGCACGTTCTACGATGTGAACTATGGCCGGCTGCAGAGCGCGTGCGTGTTCGAGCTGCCGTCGATGACCGAGTTCACGAACGGCTACCTCGCCGAGAACATCAGCGGACAGAGCCCGATCCTCGACGTCTACCGCGAGAAGCAGGCGACGATCATGCGCAACCTGTGGCGGCGGGCCGGTGCGCATCTGATCAATTGGACCGTCGACGATCAGGGCGCGCCGCTGCAGCGCACGGCGAACACGACACAGGTGAACGTGATCGACCTGTCGACGACGTTCAACGCGTCCGATCCGGCCTTCACGCTCGTGATGGACGGGAAGAACCGGCGCACGCAGTCGGCTGGCATCCCGTGCGTGATGAAGGCGTACGGCGTGATGTCGGCGGGCACGAACGGCAGCGTCTACCTGAAGAACGGCGTCGGCACGATCGTCGCGCAGATCGTGAGCGCGTGGGGCACGACGCCGAGCTGGCAGACCAGCGCGGTGTTCAACCTGCCCGCGACGACCGATCGCTATTTCCTGCATGTGGCCGGGCCGGCGTCGGGCACGTTCTCGCTCGGCGCGATCTCGGTCTACCCGTACACGACCTGATCAGGGGATCGCGATCGCACACTCACGCCAGGCCGCCGAGTCGTCGCGATACTTCACGATCGCGTTGTATTCGTCGGTGGACATCGTGACCACGCCACCGTTCGATTGAACCTGCCAGCCGGGCGCGAGCGGCGGCTGCCCGCACATCTCGACAACGGTCTTCCCGATGTCATGCGGCGTCGGATCCGGCTGGTCGTCGGTGCAGGCGGCGAGAACGAGGAAGGCGAGGGCGAGGTGTTTCATCGTGTGGCCCAAGATCGTGATCATTCCTGCCCGAAAGGCAATGCCGCAAATCGTTGCGGTGGGTTAGGAGAGCCGCAACCTATGACTGCGGCTTGGGTATCCGCCAGCGTGAGATGCTGCGCTTGACGGTCGCATGAGGCCGTGATCCTGAGGCTGGGGTGACGGTCGCTCGCCTCGCTCTGTTGCTCGCGCTGCTCGGCGGCTGCAGTACCTACGACGCGTTCGCTGGTCGCATCGACAGCCCGGGCTCGGTCTATCGCTGCGACGACACGCCGAACGGTCCGCTCGAGTACTGCTACTTCGAGGATGCAGCAGCCGAGCTCAGCGCGGCCACGGGGCTCCGCTGCTACGAGTCCGGCCTGTTCGATCGGTGGGCTACCGCGTTCGGCTGCTGGTACCACTGCGATGACCCGAGCACGCTCGAGAACGAGGGCGACGGCAAGGGATGCAACGCGCATCTCGGCGGCTGCTTCTGCGAGGCGATGCCGTGACCGACGAGAAGAAGCCGCGCGCGACCAGCCAACCGGCCGCGGATTCGTTCGCCGCGGACGATGCCAGCCAGTTCACGCCGGTAACCGACGTGCTCGAGCTGCTCGACGCCGAGATCGTGCTCACCGAGCGCGAGCGGCGGATGTTCTTCTACCTGTGGAAGCACTCGGCGAACCAGGAAATGCGCGGCCGCAAGCGCAGCGACTCGCAGGACACGAGCTTGCTTGCGAAGCGGCTCGACGAGATCGACGACAAGCACACGCGGCTCGACGTCGACCTTCGCGGCGACGGCAACCGCGAGCACGGCCGGGTGGCCACGCTCGAGCGGTTCCACGCGCGGATCGTCAAGTGGGCGCTCGGCTCGCTCGTGGCGATCGCGGGCGCCGCGATCTCGTTCGGGATCTGGATGGGCTCGGTCCGCACCGACATCGACAACTTGAAGCAGCGCGCGCAGCCGTCGCAGCGCTGGCGATCGTTTCTGCCGGACTCCTCGGCATCACCCGACAGCAAGGAACCCACGCCATGATCACACGTCTCTCGAGCTTTGCATCTTCCTTCGCCGGCGCCGTCGTCCTGATGAGCGCGCTCGTATTCGGCGCCATGTTCACAGCCTACTCGTGCACGCGCGCGGCGTACGCACAGGAGGGGAGCGGTTCGGCGATGGTCGTCGACGCCGGCTCGGCATCTGCTCCGGCGCCAGATACGGCGCAGCCTGCACCGGCATCCACGCTCGACGAGCTCTCGGCGCTGAAAGCGAAGTACGAGGCGCTCAAGACTGCACAGCCGGACGCGAAGATGCTCGCCTGGGCCGCGCTGATCGCGGCTGCGCTAAAGCTGATGCTCTCGCTGTTCAACCGCTACGTGTTCAAAGAAACGAAGACCTGGACGAAATGGATCGCGCTCGGCGCGGCCGTTCCTATCGCGCTGCTCTCGTACTACGCACTCGGTAACGGGCTGTTCGCTTCGCTGGTCTACGCCGGCGCAGGGCCGGGTGCGATCATCGTGCACGAGCTGCTGCAGAAGAAGGCGCCGAGCTCGTCGTGAGCGACCGCGACGAAGAACAGCGTCGGCTTATCGTCGTCTACGGCGACCCCTTCGCATGCGACAGCCCCGGCCACCGTCGACTCAAGGCCGAGGAAACCGTTCGGCGCGCGCTGGGCACGCGCCAGAAACAGGGCCGCCGCCTCTCGGTCGAGCTCGAGATGCCCGTGTGGGTCGTCGTGCTGTGCTTCGTGATGCTCGTCATCGGGCTCGTGTACGGGGCGCTCAGGTGACCGCCGCCGACTACAAGCGCAGCCTCTATCCCGTCGAGGGGCTGCTCGCCGGCGAGTGGACGGACGAAACCGCGACCGGGCGGCCCGCGGTGTGCTGCGCGCGCTGCAGCGGCATCTACGACATCCCGGAGACGCACCGAATCGACCCGGCCGGCTTCGTGCGACCCGAGCTCAAGTGTGGCGCCGGTTGTTCGGAGGTCGGTTATGGCGTCCGGCTCCTGAACTACGCCGACGAGGTGCTGCGGTGATCGTGCGCGGCGTTGTGCACGAGCTCGTGCAGGGTATCGCCCATGCGCTCGCCTATGTCGCGATGACCGTGTTTCTCGCGTGGCTATACGCGCCGGATGGGGTCCTGTGCTTGGTATAGCCGTCGTCATCGGCGCAGTTGTGCTCGCGGTGGCCGGCGCGATGCTGACGCTCGCGCTCGCGCTCCGGTCTGAGACGCGGCGCGCGGGCGACGAGGCGAAGCAACGCGCCGAGCTCACCGTCGAGCTGAGGGTCGCAAACGCGAACACG
>DASUFX010000801.1:0-16739 GCA_036274355.1 Kofleriaceae bacterium
GCTTCCCGCCCTGATACACGAGGAAGCTCGCGCACCACGCGAGCACGGTCATGTACGAGAACAGGAACGCGGGCCAGCGCCAGCTCTGCGTCTCGCGCTTCACGACGGCGAGCGTGCTCATGCACTGCATCGCGAGCGCGAAGAACACCATCAGCGACAGCGCGACGAGCGGCGTGTATGCCTTCGTGCCGTCGGGCTTCTTCGCTTCGCGCAGAGCCTGACGCAGCGGTTCGGAGCGCTCATCGGCATCGTCGCCGACCGCGTTGACGATGCCGAGTGTCGACACGAACACCTCGCGCGCTGCGAACGCGCCGACGATGCCGACGCCGATCTTCCAGTCGAAGCCGAGCGGCGCGATCGCGGGCTCGATCGCCTTGCCGAGCTGGCCGCCATAGCTCTGCTCGAGCTGCAGCGCTTTTTGTTCGGGCGACGCGGTCTCGGGTTTGTGCGGGAAGTAGAGCAGGGCCCACAGCGCGATCGAGCACGCGAGGATCACGGTGCCGGCCTCGCGGAGGAACATCGACGACTTGCTCCACATCATGCGCAAGACGTCGCGCACGCGCGGGAACCGATACGGCGGCAGCTCGATGATGAACGGCAGCCGCTTCGCCTTGAGCGGCTTGACCGTCTTCGACATCACCCACGCGGCGACGAGCGACGTCAGCACGCTGAACAGATACATGCCGACCATCAAGAGGCCCTGGGTGACGCGTGCGGCCGGAATCAGCGCGCCGATGAGAAGCGTGTAGACGGGGAGGCGCGCCGAGCACGTCATCAGCGGCACGACCATCATCGTCAGGATGCGATCGCGCCGGCGCTCCATCGTGCGCGTCGCGGTGATCGCGGGTACGGCGCAGGCGAAGCCGAACAGCATCGGCACGAACGCGCGGCCGTGCAGGTTCATCGAGCGCATGATGCGGTCCATCAGGTACGCGACACGCGCGAGATAGCCACAGTCCTCGAGGAATCCGAGGAACAGGAACAACAGGAGGATCTGCGGCAGGAACACGAGCACTGCACCGACGCCGGCGATCACGCCGTCGGCGATGAAGTCGGTGAAGATGCCGTCGCCGAGCAGATCCTTGAGGCCGCTGCCGGCGAACTTGAACGCGCGATCGATGAAGTCGATCGCCGGGTCCGCCCACGCGAACAGCGACATGAACAACACCGTCATCACGCCCGCGAAGACGACGAACCCGAGGCCGCGGTGGAGCAGCACGCGGTCGATGCGCTCGGTGCGCGAGCGATCGGCGCGCTTCTTGATGAGCTTGGGGATTTCGCGATCGAGCCAGCGCCAGCGCGCGAGCACGGTCTCGTCATCGATCGCGCGGCCGCCGTCACCGACGCGGCTCGCGACACTCGCCCGCAGCGCATCGGGCACGCCGACGAGCTCGTCGGCTTCGGACGGATCCGATTCGAGGCACGTCAACGCCCACAGTGCGAGCGCATCGTCGGCGCGGTCGCTCGCGGCGCCGTAACGTGCGGTCGCGCGCCAGCTGTCAGGCAACGCGGTGCGAACCGCATCGAGATGCGTGCGCAGCTCGGTCGACGGTGTCCATAGCCACGCGGCGGTGCGTTCGGCGCGGAGCACGCGATCGATCGCGCCGAGCAGCTCGCCCGTGCCTTTACGCGTGCGCGCGATCACCGGGATGACGTCGCAGCCGACGAGCGCGGCGAGCGCGCGTGCATCGGGCGCGGCGGCGCCGGCCTCATCGACCATCGTGAGCGCGACGACGCAGCGCGCGCCGAGCTCGCGGATCTGCAGCAACAGATACGCGGAGCGCGCGAGCTGCGTGGCATCGAGGCAGACGATCACGGCGTCGGGCGCGCGTTCGCCTTGCAGACCGGCGAGCGCGTCGAGCGCGATCTGTTCCTCGGCGCTGCGCGCGTTGAGACTGTACGTGCCGGGCAAATCGTGCAGATCGGCCGGGCCGATCGGCAGCTTGATCTCGCCGGTACGCCGCTCGACGGTGATACCGGGATAGTTCGAGACCTTCGCCGACAATCCGGTCAGCGCGTTGAACAGCGTTGTCTTGCCGACGTTCGGATTTCCCGCGATCGCGATCTGCGGCCGGTTCGCCGGTTGCGCGATCGAGTGATGCGCCGAACCGTGAGCCGCTGCCCCTGGCTCGTGGCACGACTCGGTCATGGCGTGGCGGGCAAATCAGTCTGCGACGAGCGTGCGGACTTACGCTTGTCGATCGCATCCACGGCTGCAGGCGCCGGTTGGCGCGCCGTCTCGGCAACCTGGACGGCCGCGGCTGCAACCTGGATCTGGGCGGCCTCGGCACGGCGAATCGACCATTGCCCCCCCCGCACCTCGATGCGCAACGGATCGCCGAGCGGCGCGATCGTCACCACGCGAACCTCGACGCCCGGCACGAGGCCCATCTCGAGCAGGCGCCGGCGGAACGCACGCGGCCCGTCGACACTGGCGATCCTCGCTGTCTTCCCGAGAGGGATCTGAGCGAGTGACGTCGGCATCTCAGAAGTCGTACCCTATTTGAAAATCGTTTTCAATCTCAAGTTCGGACACCCGGCTGCTATGTGCGCGAGATCTCACGTGAGCGCCGGAATGTCGCACGGAGCCCACGCGATGCTACATTCGAGATCGAGGGCCGTCTTTCCATCTCCTCGTCTATGGACTCCGCTCAGACGCTTCTACTCAATCAAGGCTTCGAGCCGATCAAGGTCATCTCCTGGCAGCGGGCGATCAGTCTCTTGTTCCTCGGCAAGGTCGAGGTGCTGGAGGAGTACGACCGCGACGTTCACTCGGTGAGCCTGATCATCAAGGTTCCCGCCGTGGTGCGTCTGCTCAGGGCATTCCGCCGCCATGCGCGGCCGGTCAAGTTCAGCCGCGTCAACATCTACGCGCGCGACAACTACAAGTGTCAGTACTGCGGTCGCAAGGCGTCGATCAGCGACCTTACGTACGACCACGTGGTGCCGCGCTCGCAGGGCGGACTGACCGAGTGGACCAACATCGTGACGTGCTGCTACCTCTGCAATCGCAAGAAGGGTGGTCGCACGCCGCACGAGGCGGGCATGAAATTGCTCGCTCATCCCACGCAGCCGAACTGGGTGCCGGCAGTCGCGATTCGAATCTCGCTGCGCTCGGTTCCCGATGCGTGGCGCGATTACTTGTACTGGACTGGCGAGCTCGACACGAGCGCGCCCGGCACCAGCTGACGTGCGCATCTGCTTTGTCTGCATGGGCAACATCTGCCGATCGCCGACTGCGCACGGCGTGATGGAGAAGCTCGTCGCCGACGCGGGCATCGCAGACAGGCTCGTCATCGACAGCGCGGGCACCGGGGCGTGGCATGTCGGTGAGCTACCGGACGAGCGCGCACGCTCGGTGGCAAAGAAGCGCGGCTACGATCTGACCCATCGCGCGCGCAAGTTCACCGCGAACGACTTCGATCGCTTCGATCTCGTGCTCGCGATGGATCGCGACAACTTCGACAACCTCCAGCGGCTCGCCCGCGGCCGCACGCACGTGCCGCCGATTCGACTCCTCCGCTCGTACGACACATCTGCTCCGGAAGGCGCCGAAGTCCCCGATCCATACGGTGGCGAGGACGACGGCTTCGAGCACGTCCTCGATGTCTGCGAACGCGCGTGCCGGGGCCTGCTCGAGCACGTACGTACGCGGATTGCGTGACGCAACAGTTAGGTACCGTTGCACGCTCCGGACGCCTGAGTACGCTCCCTCCCGTGGATCGCCAGGCACTCGCACAAGCCCTCGGGAGCGACGTCAGCTACTCGAGCACGGTTGCCGGCGGCGACATCAATGATGCAGCGAAGGTCCGGCTCGCCGACGGCCGCACCGTGTTCGTCAAATCGCACGAGAGTCCGCCGGCCGGGATGTTCGCAGCCGAGGCCGCGGGGCTGGATTGGCTCGCGGGCGGCCCACTGCGCGTCCCGCGCGTGATCGCAGTCGCCGATGACTGGCTCGCACTCGAATGGCTCGATCTCGACGGCAAGCCCGACGCCGCGACGTTTGGCCGCGGGCTCGCACGCCTGCATGGTCGCGGCGCGCCGAGCTTCGGACTCGCGATCGCGAACTTCCTCGCCACGCTGCCGCAGGACAACACGGTCGAACGCGACTGGCCCACGTTCTACGTGGAGCGCCGGCTGCGCCCGCTGTTCAAGCGCGCAAAGCTCGGTCTCGATCGCGAGCTCGATCAACTGCGCGAGCGTCCTCACGTGTTCGGTCCGCCCGAGCCACCCGCGCGTCTGCACGGCGATCTGTGGTGGGGCAACGTCGCGTCGTGCGACGGTACGCCGGTCATCCTCGATCCCGCTGTGTACGGGGGCCATCGCGAGATCGATCTCGCGATGCTCGCGTTATTCGGCGGTCTCCCCGACGCGCTCGTCGAGGCGTACGACGAAGTGTTCCCGCTTGCCGACGGCTGGCGCGAGCGCATCGCATTGAACCAGCTGTATCCGCTCGCGGCGCACGCCTGCTTGTTCGGCGGTAGTTACGGTGCGCAGGTGAAGACCGCTCTCGGCGGCTTCTTGTGAAACCCCCTTATCGGCGCAAAAGGCGCTAAGCCTTCGCTATGAACAGGATCGCTGTCGCAGCCGGAGCATTGGCAGACCGCGCGGTCGAGGCCGCTCGCACGTTGACCAAGAACGGTGAGGCGATCGACGAGCACCAAGTTGTTGTCGAGCGCGTTGCGTACGCCGCTACCGAAGCACGCGTGATCCGCGAGCTCGCGGACGTACCCGCACAGCTCGCCGCTGCGGCGCGCGTTGCGGAGGGTGAGCTTGCCGCGAGCTTGCGCTATCGGCTCGAGCCGATCGCCGATGTGCTGAAGCTCGGGACGCTCGCGTACGACGAGCCGACGCGCGCGGAGATCCAGCAAGTGATCACGCCGAGCGCGGTCGAAGCGATCGGCGAGGCGACGATGGCATCCGGCGGCCGCCTCGCGTGGCCGCTCGACGAAACGCTCTCCGAAGTCCGCGCGAACGTGCGCCAGTTCGCCGAGCGCGAAATCGCACCGCACGCAGAGCGCATTCACCACCACGACGAGCTCGTGCCCGAGCGCTTCATCTCCGAGATGGCGAACCTCGGCTACTTCGGCCTGTCGATTCCCGAGAAGTACGGCGGTCACGAGCTCGGCAACCTCGCCATGATCCTCACCACCGAGGAACTGTCGCGCGCGTCGCTCGCAGCTGCAGGCTCGCTGATCACGCGCCCCGAAATCCTCGCGAAGGCAATCCTCGCCGGCGGCACCGAAGCGCAAAAACAACTCTGGCTTCCGAAGCTCGCATCGGGCGGGGTGATGGCAGCGATCTCGGTGACCGAGCCGAACATCGGCTCCGACGTCGCGAACGTGAGCTGTCGCGCCGAACGTGCGAACGGCGGCTTCACGATCACGGGCGCGAAAGCGTGGTGCACGTTCGCCGGCCGCGCCGATGTGATCGCGCTGCTCGCTCGTACCGATGCCGACATGAGCAAGGGCTCGCGCGGGCTCACGCTGTTCATCGTCGACAAACCGCGCTTCCCCGGCCACGAGTTCACCGCGACGCAGGATGGCGGCGGCACGCTGACCGGCAAGGCCGACCGCACGCCGGGCTATCGCGGCATGCACTCGTTCACGCTGGCCTTCGATAAGTGGTTTGTTCCGGACGCGCAGGTCGTCGGCGGCGAGGAGGGCGTCGGCCGCGGCTTCGCGCTCCAGATGGCCGGTTTTGCGGCTGGCCGCCTACAGACCGGTGGTCGAGCCTGTGGCGTCACTCAGGCAGCAATCGAACAAACCGCGCGCTACGTGTCAGAGCGCAAACAATTCGGACGACCGATTGGCGATTACGGCCTGACTCGCTACCACCTCGGTCGGATGGCTTCTCGCCTGGTCGCGGCCCGCGCAATCGCCTACGCAGCGGCGCGCGCGATGGATGGCGACGAGCGGCAGGCGGCTCCCGTCGCCGCGATGGCGAAGCTTTTCTCGTGTGATGTCGCGGTCGAGGTCACGCAACTCGGTCAGCTGCTTCATGGTGGGTGGGGCTACGCCGAGGAGTACCCGATCAGTCGCTACGTGGCAGACGCGCAGGTCTTGCCCATCTTCGAAGGGGTCAAGCCCATCCTCGCGCTCAAGGTCGTCGGTCGCGCGCTGCTCGGTCGTTGAGAGTGATTCCGATCTCGGCGAGTTAACTCGCAATTACCCCACCCGAATATATCCAGCGAAGCGGCACCTCGATACCATGGTCGTATGCGCAAGCTCTTTGCGTGGCTGGGGATAGCCACGCTGTTCGTGTTGACGTCGACTGCGCACGCGCAGAACGACGTCTTGAAACCGTACGTCGTGTTGATCCTCGACACCTCGGGTTCGATGGTCTGCACGAATTCGACTTGCGGCAATCCCACCGGCTCCGGTCCACCATCGTGCGGCGGTGTCGACAACAAGCTGAATCACGCGAAGTGCGCGATCAACAACATCGTCAACAGCTACGGCGACATGGTCTTTGCGCTCGGTCGCTTTCGCACGACGCTCGGCGGAACGACGACGATGGGTACGTTTCCGAGCGGCTGCTGTGAAGCTGGCCCCGGCATCAGTGGAACGAACGGCTGCGGCGCAGGACCCGCGTGCGGCGCCGCGACCACGGCGACGGGCGTGATGCTCCAGCTCCTCACGGGTCTCGTCGACGGCAACAATCTCGCAGCGGCTTCGTACACGAACTTCACCGCGAACTCGTGCACGACAGGCGGCACGGACCCCGAGATCTGGGATGCGCCTGGCGCGTGTGTGGGCGGCGGCGGACTTGGTGATGCATGCGGTGGCGCGACGCCACTCGACGGTGTGCTGCGTGGATCGAAGCTGTACTGGCAGGGCAATCAAGCGACCGACGGAACCGTGCTGTGGCCGCAAAACCAGGCCGGTTACGATCCGATCAACCGTGACCCGAGCAGCGCTGTATTCCTGCCGAAGATGGGCGAGACGACCTGCAACCCGAACACGAGTACCTGCAACAGTGCGGGCAACTGCACGGGCGCGAACTGCTGCTGCGTCACGCAGTGCCGTCCGTACGTAACGATCCTGCTGACCGACGGTTCCGAGACGTGCTCGGGTGATCCACCGACCGCGGCGGCAGCATTGCTAACGACGACGCCGCGCAGCGACCAGATCAACATCCAGAGCATCATGCGTAGCAACAACGTCGTGACGGTGACCTTCGCGGCGGCGCACCCATTCGTGGTCGGCGACGTGGTCGTCGTCACCGGCGTCTCGAATCCAACGTTCAACAGCGGTGGCACTCAACCGCCGACGTTCACGATCACCGCGGTGACGACGATGGCACCGTTCACGATCACCTATGCGCAAACCGGGGCGAACACGACGAGCTCGATGGGCAACGTGCGCCATGCTGCGTCGACGTTCCAGTATCGTATCGAGACCAAACCGATCGGCTTTGGCATCACCCCCGGTGACCCAAACATCGAGGCGATCGCGCACGCGGGCGGCGCTCTGGACCTGCCGAATGTCGACGAGGGCTACTACGCGCAGAACGAGGCCGACATCGAGCTCGCGATGTCCCAAATCCTCGCCGACTCGGTGCGCGCGGAGAGCTGCAACGAACGCGACGACGACTGCGACACGCGCGTCGACGAAGACTTCCCCGACAAGGGCAAGCCGTGCATGGTGGGCGTGGGCGAGTGCGTGGCGACCGGCGTGTTCGTTTGCGACAACACCGGCACGAAGTGCAACGCGACGCCAGGCACCGGCACGCCGGAGATCTGCGACCAGAAGGACAACGACTGCAACGGCCTCGTCGACGACGGCATCACGTGTACCAGCTGCGTCCCGACCGGCGAGATCTGCAACAACCGCGACGAAGATTGCGACGGCCGGATCGATGAAGGCCTGACGCGCGCGTGCGGTACGGGTACGTGTACCGGCGTCGAGACGTGCACGGCTGGTACGTGGGGCGGCTGCACTGCGCAGCAGCCCACGACGGAGCTGTGCAACGGCGCCGACGACGACTGTAATGGTGTTTGCGACGGCCTGTCGAACGGGTGCTCGGAAGTGGGCGGCGCCTGCAACCCGAACGTCGCGTCGTCGTGCCCGGCGACGAACAGCCCCGGCGACCCCGGCCACTACACCGGCCCGGATACGGCGGAGACGAGCTGCTCCGATGCCATCGACAACGATCTCGACGGCCTCATCAACGACGGTTGCCCGACGGTGGCCGGCACGGCCGAGACCGCGTGCAACAACGCGGCCGACGACGACAATGACGGCGCGGTGAACGACGGCTGCCCGGTTCCGTCGCTGCCGATTCCGCAGAACATCTGCCACCCCGGCACGAAGACGTGCGCGGTGCTGTGCAACATGAACGGCAACAGCTTCGGCGCGTGCTCGGGCGAAGTGAAGCCGCTCGCGACCGATCCGTGCGACGGCCTCGACAACGACTGCGACAACAAGATCGACGAAGGCTTCGTGCCGCAAGACTGCTCGACGAACTGCGGCGTCGGCACCACGCAGTGTGTGAACGGTCAGGTCACGTGCAACAGCACGCCGGCCACCGACGACACGACCTGCAACAACGTCGACGACGACTGCGATGGCCAGATCGACGAGGACTGGACCTGCGCGAACCCGATCAACGGCATGTGTCCGTGTGGCACGGGCCTGGTCTGCGACGGCCTGGAGAAGTGCGTCAACGGCGCGGTGGTCTGCCAAGGCACGCCGGTCGGCAACGAGACCTGTAACTGCCAGGATGAGGACTGCGACACGCGAGTCGATGAAGGCACGGTGTGCCCGCAGGGCTCGACATGTACGAACTGCCAGTGCGCGTTCCCGTGCGCGCAGAGCGAGTTTCCGTGCCCGCTCGGCAAGAAGTGCGACACGAGCCAGGGCCCGCCCGGCTACTGCGTCAATGACCCGTGCTTCAACATCAGCTGTCCGCCGGTGAACGGTCACGCGCAGACGTGCATCCCGAAGCCGAACTTCCCGAACGAGCCGCAGTGTGTCGACACCTGCACGACCGTGACGTGCAACAGCCCGCTCATCTGTTACCAGCCGACCGGCGAGTGCCGCCCGGACGACTGCACCACGTTCCCCGAGCGCTGCACGGGCACCCAGGTCTGCGTCAACGGTCAGTGCATCTCGAATCCGTGTGACGGTGTGACGTGCCCGGGCGACAAGTACTGCCTCGGCGGTACGTGCGTCTCGAGCTGTGCGGACGTGATGTGCCCGGCGGGTCAGCGTTGCCGCCAGGGTATGTGCGAGACCGATCCGTGCGGCAAGCAGTGTCCGTTCGGTCAGCAGTGCAACGACGCCACCGGCGAGTGCATCGAGGATCCGTGCAAGTTCCGCAACTGCCCACAGGGTCAGTGGTGCAACCCGAACGATGGCCAGTGCGAGGATGATCCGTGTGTTGCGAACGCGATCGAGTGTCCGCACGAGGGTGAGGTCTGCCGCGGCGGCAGCTGCTACGACCCGGATGACCTGCGTCCTGACGCGGCGGGCGAAGCGCACGTCACCGTCGGTGGTGGCGGCGGCTGTAGCACGACGAGCGGCGGCAGCAGCCTGCTGCTCGGTCTCGCGCTGCTGCTCGTGAGACGGCGACGGCGTGTGCCCGGCGCACGTCAAGGAGGTCTCCAGTGATTCGCCGGATGCCTCTCGTGCGCGCGTTGTTCGCGACGGCGACGTTGCTCGTCGGTGCGATGTCTCAGCTGTCGTGCAGCGTCAATGACTACTGTCTCGGTTGTGACAACGGCGACGGCGATGGCGGCATGGGTAGCAACGACGCCGACGATGGTGGCGGCGGCAGCGACGACGCGATGATCGATGCGGGCTGCGTACCGACGGGCCCGGAGGAATGCGACGGCAAGGACAACGACTGCAATGGTCTCGTCGACGATGGCGTGATCCAGGGCGTCGGCGTTCTGTGCTCGAACCAGAACGGCGTGTGCGCAGGTGGTCTGACGATCTGCAGCAACGGCATGATCAAATGCGACAAGGCGGGCTCGCCCGAGGTCTGCAACGGCCTCGACGACAACTGCAGCGGTGCGCCGGACGAAGGTGACCCGGGTGGTGGCGCGAAGTGCGGCACCGACCTGGGCGAGTGCATCGCCGGTCAGTTCCACTGCAACCCGGCGACCGGCATGGTCGAGTGCTTCGGCTTCCAAGACCACACGCAGGATCCCGAGCTCTGCGACGGTAAGGATAACGACTGCGACGGCAACTTCGACGAGAACGTCGTGTTCGCCAACCCCGACTGCGGACCGACCACGAACGTGGGCGAGTGTGTGATCGGCACGCTGAGCTGCACGGCTGGCACGCCGATCTGCAACGGCGCGGTGTTCCCGAAGTTCGAGAGCTGCAACAACCTCGACGACGACTGCAACGGCGCGACCGACGAGATCTTCAACAAGCAGACCGACATCCAGAACTGCGGGTCGTGCGGCAACGTTTGTCAGCCGAAGAGCAAGACGTGCATCTTCGCGACCAACACGTCTACCAGTGGCACGTCGTGCACGTCGGATTCGCAGTGCACGAATGGCTCGTGCGTCATCAACTCGCAGCCGCGCTGCGCGTCGGGTGGATGCGGCTTCCAGTGCAATGCAGGCTTCAAGGACCTCGACAACAACCCGGCGAACGGTTGTGAGTATCGCTGCTTCGTCACCGGTCTCACCGAGGAGTGCGACGGCATCGATAACGACTGCGACGGCAACGTCGACGAGGGACTGACGCCACCGGATACGTGTCTGCATATGGCGGGCAGCGTGTGCGGCACGAACCTCGCGCCGACGTGCGATGGCATGGCCGGCTGGGTCTGCCACTACCCGTCGACGTTCGAGTCGCCCGAGACGAAGTGCGACACCCTCGATAACGACTGCGACGGCAACGTCGACGAGGCGCAGAAGAACCTGGCGCCGGGTGTTGGCCTCGGTCTCGCCTGCAGCGTCGTGCCGGAGACGGCGTGTGGTGCCGACACGACCGACGACGACAACGACGGCTTCGTGAACGACGGTTGCCCGAAGGTCGGCATGACCGCCGAGACCGCATGTAACGACAACGTTGACGACGACATGGATGGAGCCGTCAACGACGGCTGCCCCGCGAAGGAAGAGCGCGGCGTCTGCAAGAGCTTCGGCACGTACGCATGCGATACGAACAACATCTCCGGACCGCCGGTCTGCGACATCACGATGCCGGGGCAGATGCCTGACGCGAACGAGACCTGTGACGCGAAGGACAACGACTGCGACGGCAAGACCGACGAGGGTGGCAACATGGGCAACCTCATCGGCCAGGAGTGGGTCGACATCGGCGGCGGCCACTTCATGATGAAGTACGAAGCGTCGAAGCCCGACGCGACGGACACCAACCAGGGCAGTGCGCCAGCGGCCAATCCGGCGGACCCGAGCGCGTTCACGTGCTCGCGCAAGGACGTGCAGCCGTGGACGAACGTCAAGTATCAGGACGCGGCTGCGGCCTGCGCGAAGATCGGCGCGAACCTGTGTACCGAGGTGCAGTGGCACCGAGCGTGCTCGAAGCTCGACGCGAAGCCGAACACGATCGCGGCGCCGGGTACCGGTACGTTCATCGAAGCCGAGGACTACATGACGGCGTCGTTCGGTGGTGGCGCAGAGTCGGGCACTGGGTGCACGCCGGGCACCACCGCCGATGACGACGGCGATGGCCGCATCAATGACGGCTGTCCCACCGTAGGTCCGAACCCCGAGACGGCCTGCGCCGGCAACGCGGACGACGACGGCGACGGTACAGCCAACGACGGTTGCCCAGCGATCGGCCCGCACGCGTGGGTCGAGGACTACACGAGCACGTTCTCGGGCATCGGCGACATGGAAGCGACGCCGAATAGCGGTCTCACAGTGTCGAACAACCCGGTGGCGATTGCAGGGTCAGCGCCTTCGCTGAACTACTCGATCAACTTCACGAGCGGCAACAACTACCACGTCTGGGTGAAGCTCTTCGCGAACAACAACCAGAACGACACCGTCTACGTCGCGCTGAACAACAACACCGCGTCGTCGGCGACGGCGAGCACGCTCAACACCTGGCAGTGGGTCGATGCTGGCTCCTTCACTGGTACGGTGTCGGGGACGCAGACTGTCCACATCTACATGGCCGATGACGGTGTGAAGATCGACAAGCTCTACGTCATCAACGGCAACACCACCGCAGCCGCGATCGGCATGGCGGACACGATCGCGAGCAAGGGTGGCAACTGGGCGTTCGCTGCGAACCCGAATACGTATGTCGCGGGCACGTGCAACGGCGACGACTACGACACGAACGCTGCCCCCGGCGATCAGGACGACATCCTGAAGACCGGCGCGCTGCCGAGCTGCAAGGCGGCGTGGGGGACGCTGGCGACCGACGGCATCTTTGACCTGTCGGGCAATGTGAAGGAGTGGACGCTGCGTCACGCACCAGGTGAAAACCCGATCCGTGGCGGCGCGTCGAACAACACGCCGAACGGCATCAGTTGTCCGCTAAACTTCACGCTCGCCGATGACAACTTCTTCTTCCCGAACATCGGCTTCCGCTGCTGCAAGTGACGTAACGAAGTGTGCGCGCTGCTTGCTCCAGCAGCGCGTCTGTCTATGCGCGGAGATTCCGGTGGTCACGACGCGGACGCGCGTCGTGATCGTCCGTCATCACCTCGAGCGGTTTCGGTCGTCGAATTCGGGACGGCTCGCCCATCTCGCGCTGCCGAATAGCGAGATCCTCGATCACGGTGGTAGCGGCGGGCCGGCGCAGCTGCGCGACCTCGAGGGCGCGTGGCTGCTGTTTCCCGAAGGGGAACCGGCGCACGCCGCCCCGGTACCACCGCCGAAGAAGCTGATCGTGCTCGACGCGACCTGGTCGCAAGCACGCCGCATGTACCGCAAGCTCGACGTGCTGCGCGGCGTACCGCTCTTGCGACTTCCCGACGAGCCGATGCCGTCGGCACGGCTGCGCGAGTCGCCGGGACCCGGCCGCGTGTCGACGATCGAGGCGATCGCACGCGCGCTCCGCCTGCTCGAAGGCGATCGAGTTGCAACACCCCTCGAGCAGTTGTTCCAGGTCGCGGTCCAGCGCGCCCAGTCGACCGGCCGGTCGGTGTAAGCTCAGTAGGCTTGGTTACCACTAGCCCCAAGGCTCGCGCCGGGATTTCGATCTCGGCGAAGCTGATTCTCACGACGTCGGTCGTGGTGGCGGTGGCTGTCGGTGCGGCGACGTGGTTCTCGCAGCGCACGATCGACGAGCTCACTCAGATGCAGATCGCGAATCGCCGGACCAGTGGCGAGAAGTCGATCACGCGCGAATCCGAGCTGGTCGTCCAGGCGGTCGCGACGGCGGTCGCCTTGCCGCTCGCGCAGACGACCTATCCCGACATCAAGCCCGCTCTCGATGCTGCGATGCGCGATGACCACGCAAGTGGCGACGACCGCCTGCAGTGGCTCGTCGTTACCGACGCGACCGGGCAGGTGGTCGCGGCCACGCAAAACGGACCAGCGGCCGACAAGCTTGCAGCTCTCGACAAGCAGCTCGATGGTGGGACGAAGAACGGCGACGTCGTCCACGTCCGGATCGGGACCGGTTCGGATTGGGTGTACGGCGCGGCAATCAAGCTCGGCGATAACCCGGTCGGTAAGCTGCGCATCGGTGTGTCGACAGCCGGCCTCGAGCACGAGCTCTCGAAGTCACTCGCGGTCGCAGACGAGCGCAGCAAGGCGTCGCAGCAGCGATTGCTGTTGATCGCGGTCGCGGTGCTCTTGATCGGTATCCTGCTCGCGGCGCTGCAGGGCGTCGGGCTCGCGCGACCGATTCGCGCATTGACCGTACAGGCGAACAAGATCGCAGGCGGCGATCTGAAGAGCCGCGTTCCGGAAGGCCGCCGCGACGAGCTCGGTGTGCTCGCGAAGACGTTCAACTTCATGGCGAACCAGATCCAAGTCCTGCTCGCCGAGCAGCGCCAGAAGGTGTCGCTCGAGAAGGAGATGGAGCTCGCGCGCCAGGTCCAGCAAGCGATGCTGCCGCCCTCGACGCTCGATCAGCACGGCTACCTCAACATCGTCGGCTACTGCGCGCCCGCATCGCAGTGCGGCGGTGACTGGTGGATGTATCGCAAGCTGTCGGGAGGCCGGATGCTGTTCGTGCTCGGCGATGCGACGGGCCACGGCATTCACTCGGCGATGATCGCGTCGACTGCGCGCGGTGCGGTCGAAGCGCTTGCCGCCGTCGACGAACGGCTGCTCACGCCCGAGCAGGTGCTGCGCGCGATCGATCAGGCGATCCGGATGGTCGGCGATCACAACGTGATGATGACCGCGTTCGCCGCGGTGTTCGATTCGCAGACCGGCGCACTGCACTATGCGAACGCCGGGCAGAACTTCCCATACGTGATGAAGCTTAGCGACCGCCGGATCCTCGAGAGCGCGAGCATCATCGCGGCGAGCGGCAATCCGCTTGGCGATCGGAACATCGCCGTCGAGATCCGGCGCGGGGCGCTGCAGCTGCGGGCGGGTGACGTGTTCGTATGCTTCACCGACGGTGTCGTCGAGCGCGCGAACAAGCAAGGCAAGCTGTTCGGCGATCGCCGGCTCCGCACTGCACTGACCGGTCAAACCGTCGCCGACAGCGCCGGGCTCGTGCAGCTGCGCGACAAGGTGCTTGCCGCGCTCGACCGCTACGCCGAAGGCTCCCAGCCCGACGACGACATCACGCTCGTGTTCTGTCAGTTCGATCCGCCCGCTGCCAGTCGGACGGTCTCGGGCGCCGGCTACGGCCGAGGCGCCGCATGAAGCGTTCGCTCGCTCTCGCGGTGTTGCTCGTTGCCCACGTCGCCCGCGTCGCACACGCGGAAGCACCGGCCGCTGCGGTCGACGTTGCGGACTTGCCGCCGCTGCCACCGGCGTCGGAGGAGCAATCGAGCTCGGCCACCGTGCTCGCCGCGTCGTCGGCTGAAGAAGACGTCGTCGTCGGTGCCGCGAAGCGCGAGCAGAGTCTCGGCAACGTGGCGTCGGCAGTCACCGTCGTCAGCGGCGATCGCTTGCGGCGGTTCGGTTACCGCACCGTCGGCGAAGCGCTGTCGGCAGTTGCCGGCGTCTACCTCGCCGACAGCCGGCTCTCGTACTCGCTCGGCATTCGCGGCCTGAACATCCCCGGCGACTTCAACACGCGCATCCTCGTCTTGATCGATGGCGCGAGCGTCAACGAATCGTGGGGCTCGTTCGCCGGCCTCGGCTTCGAGAGCCTGGTGTCGATCGACGACATCGCGCGCATCGAGCTGATTCGCGGCCCGGTGTCATCGGTCTACGGTGCGAACGCGTTCTTCGGTATCGTCAATATCGTCACGCGCGGTGCAGCCGAGACGCCGCGCGCCTGGGGACGTGTCGGCATCAACTCGATCAACGGTCCGGTCACGAGCGCTGGCTTCGCGACGGGCAACGTCGACGAGCAGGTCCGCGGCTCGGTCACGTTCATGAATCGGTTCGGTGACACGAACGATCTCACCGCGGGCGATGGAAGCGAGATCGCGACCGGTCTCTCCGGTGACGGGTCTCGCTCGTACATGGCGTCGGTCGTCGGCGCGTATCACGGCACGTTTGCTCAGGTGCGCGCGTATCACTACTACCGCGATTCGCCGTTCGCGCCATATCTCTCCGACCCGACGGTCGACCGGCCGTTTCGCGCATTCGACAGCCAGTTGCTCGTCGAGGGCGGTCACGCGCGCGAAGTGTCGAAGCGGCTGACGGTCACAGGCCGTGGCTACGCGAACCTCTATCGCTACAGCGACGACATCGTGCAGCTCGCACCGGCGCCGCGCTTCCTCGATATCGGCGACGGCTTCGCATTCGGTGCCGAGCTCCGCGGACGCTACGAGCTGGTGGTGCCGAACAAAGTCGGCATCACCGCCGGTACCGAAGCGACGTACGTGATGACCGAGAGCCGTGCGTACGAAGAAGGTGACGAGCAGTGCGCGCCTACGGGTGGCGCAGCGTGCGTGCCGCAGAACTTCAACATCGAAGGCGTGTACTCCGAAGTCGATGCGCAGCCCTACGAGTGGCTCGGCTTTACCGGCGGCGTGCGCTTCGACCGCAACTCGGTGATCGATCGCCGCATCTCGCCGCGCGCCGCGTTGTTCCTCGCGAAACCGGAGAAGTACGGCGCCAAGCTGCTCTATGCGGAAGGCTTCCGCAACCCGAGTGCGTTCGAGGCGTTCTTCTACGACAACACCAGCTTCTCGCAGCCGCAGAGCCTTGGCGCGGAGAAGATCCGCAGCTTCGAAGCCGTCGTGTGGGCGAAGCCAACCGGTGGGTTGTCGACGCGCCTGTCGTCGTTTTACTGGAGCGCGCGCGACGTCGTCGAGCAGCTGCCCGATCCGGACAACCCGATGCTGTTGCAGTTCCAGAACGCGGCGAAGTTCATCACCATGGGCGTCGAGGCCGAGGCGAGCTATCGCACGACGAGCGGCTGGTACGGCTTTGGCGGTGCGACGTACTCGCGCGTTGGCGCCGCCGAGGACATGACGACTCCGGTGACGTACGGCGACGTGCCGAATGCGCCTGCGCTCGTCGCGTCGTTCGGCGTCTCGACGCCGCTCTTGCTGGATCGCGCGCACGTCTCGACGGAGCTGACGTACATCGGCGAGCGGCCGGTGCGTCCAGATACCGATACCGGCGATCCGCTCGACGCGGCGCCGCAGTGGCTCGGCGTCAACGCGACGGTGTACGTGCCGAGCTACAAGGGCTTCGACATCACCGCGGGTGTCCG
>DASUFX010000802.1:0-14067 GCA_036274355.1 Kofleriaceae bacterium
GTTCAGGAAGGCTCGACCAGCGTGAACCGTGGCTGCGCCACGGCGGACCTCTCTCCCGAGCGGATGGCGGAAGTCGACCAAGAATTCGCCGCGTACAAGGCGTCGCACGACGTCGCCTACGCGACCAAGAACGTCAACGTCCACGTCCACATCATCACGAACACGTCGGGCCAAGGTAAGCCGACGTCGACGCAGATCAACAACCAGATCACCGTGCTCGACAACGCGTACGCGAGCTCGGGTTGGGGCTTCACGCTCGTGTCGACCGACACGACGGCGAACAACAGCTGGTACACGTGCAGCGGTGGCACGTGCGAGACGCAGATGAAGAACGCGCTGCGCATTGGCGGCGCGGCGGATCTGAACATGTACTTCAACAACATGGGCGGCGGCCTGCTCGGCTGGGCGACGTTCCCATCGAGCTACAAGAGCTCGCCCAAGATGGACGGCGTCGTGATTCTCACGGCCTCGCTGCCCGGTGGCAGCGCGGCGCCGTACAACCTCGGCGACACCGCGACCCACGAGGTCGGCCACTGGATGGGCCTCTATCACACGTTCCAGGGCGGCTGTAACGGCAGCGGCGACGGCGTGAGCGACACGCCGGCCGAGAAGAGCGCGGCGTTCGGCTGTCCGACGGGCCGCGACACTTGCACGGGCAAGCGCGCGCCGGGCCTCGACCCGATCACGAACTTCATGGACTACACCGACGACTCCTGCATGGACCGCTTCAGCGCGGGCCAGACCTCGCGCATGGCGTCGATGGAAGCGACGTACCGCGGGCTCTAAGCAAAACGCGGTGGCGAAACGAGCAGCGCGGCGCGTGAGTCGCGCTGCTTGCGTTTTCGGCCTATCGTCGCGGCATGTCTGATTTGCCCCAGCGGTTTGCCGACGCGCAGGTCCGGATCAAGCCGGTCACTGGGCTCGGCAACGACACGATGCTCGAGCTGTACGCGCTGTACAAGCAGGCCACGACCGGCGACGTCGACGGCGGCCGCCCGGGCATGATGGATCTGCGCGGCCGCGCGAAGTACGACGCATGGGCCAAGCGCAAGGGCATGACGAAGGACGCAGCGATGCAGGCGTATATCGAGCTTGTCGCCAAGCACGTGAAGTGATGAGAGCAATCTGGATCGCGGTCGCCGCGCTCGCGCTTGCGTGCGCGTGCAAGGACAAGAAGCCGCCGGTACAGCATGACGAGCCGGCGACGCAGACGCGCCAGCGTCCCGCCGACCGGCCCGCGCTCGAGACGCCGGACGTCACCGGGCCGGGTCTCGTCCCGGCGGTCGGGCTCGGGCCGAAGGTCACGTTCTCGAAGACCGAGATCAAAGTCGACGACGAGAGCGTCGCGCCGGTTCGGCCCGACGGCTGGATCGACGCCTCGCGCGTCGAGGTGCTGACGCGCACACTCGAAGGTAAGGCGAACAGCGACGCGCCGATCGCCATCACGCTCGATGCGATGGTGCCGTATCGGCGGGTCGGTCAGCTGCTCGATACGCTCAAGCGCGCGGGCTTTCGCAACCTCGCGCTGTTGACCGGTAGCGGCGGGCAGATGATTCCGATCGAGCTGCCAGACTCCGCGGAGATCAACGGAGCCGGGTTGCGGCCGGTCGTCACGCTCGAGCGCAAACAAGTCTCGCTGTGGTCGGCATCGGGTCTCGAAGGTACTCGCGCGCGCCCGAAGCTCACGTTCGGGCTCGGCGAGACCCGGAGCTTCGCGCCGCTGACGCGCGCCCTCGCCGACATCGTGCAGAAGCGTTGGCCCACCGGCAAACGTCCCGCCGAGGACCGCACGATCATCATCCAGCCGGACGGCAACCAGCCGGCCGAAGTGTTGCTGCAGTTACTCGCATCGGTCCGTGCCGATGGCTCCGTGGAGCTGTTTCCGAATATCTTCCTGACGGGCGGGCAATAGATGTTGGCGCGGATCTACCAGGACGATCAGGTCAAGACGGTGAGAGACGTCGCCGAGATCCGCGCGGCGATCGACGCGAAGCTGCCGATCTGGATCGAGCTCGAGTCGCAATGCGACGAGGGCGAGCAGCTGATGTTGGAGGTCTTCAACATCCACCCGCTGACCGTCGAAGATATTTGGCAGGTGCGCGCCGCGCCGAAGCTCGAGGACTACCGCAACTACCTCTACGTGATCGTGCACGGCGTGCACTCGGTGAAGCGCGGCCAGATCGATCTCATCGAGCTCGACGTCATCATCGGTAAGACGTTCGTGATCACGCACGATCCCACCGGCGAGACGACGAAGGACGTGGTCGACGAGCTCGAGCGCGATCCATCGCTTCTGTGCAAGGGCCCGGCGTGGCTCGCGCACGCGATCCTCGACAATGCGGTCGATCGGTATCTGCCGATCGTCGATCAGCTCGACGAGGATATCGAGAAGCTGGAGATGGCCGCGCTATTGAAGGCGGGGACGCCGAAAGGGCCCGCGGTGCTGACCCGCATCCTGCAATACCGCCGGCTCCTTCAGGACTTGCGCCGGATGAGCATCCACCAGCGCGAGATCTTGCTGCGGCTCGCACGGGGCGAGTTCGACGAGATTCCGCGCGAGGTCGTGCCGTTCTTCCGCGACGTCTTCGATCACTTCGTTCGAATCAACGACTTGCTCGACGGTTTTCGCGACCTCATCACCAGCGCGCTCGAGGCGTACCTGGGCGTGCAGAACAACCGCATGGGCGAGGTGATGAAGACCCTGACGCTGATCTCGACGGTGATGCTGCCGCTCACGTTTGTCGTCGGGCTGTACGGCATGAACTTCAAGCACATGCCGGAGCTGAACTGGCTCTATGGCTATCCATTGGCGCTCGCGCTCATGGGAACGATCGCCTTCGGCATCTTGTGGTGGTTCCGCCGCAAGGGCTGGATCGGCAGCACCGACCTTCCCGAAGAGCGTCCGCGCGGCACGACTCGCAAAGCGAAGTCGGTTGTCGCAAAGCCAGCAACCGCAAAGCCAGCTCCGGCAAAGTCAGCTGCCGCGAAGCCGGCGGCTAAATCGGAGCCAAGCTCAGATTGACGCGCACGCGTGCGTTGCTGCCGGTGAGCAGCACCGTCACGTCCTTGCGCCAGCCGGTCTCGAACGCCGCGCTCACGGTCTCGTCGCCAAGCGAGTCGTTGAACAGCGGATCGTGCTCGGTGAGGTTCGCGCGCAGGCGGATCGATTGTCCCGCTTGCGGCTTCACCTCGATCACTGCTTCGCCAAGCGGCTGGCTCGCATTGCCGATCGATTTGCCTTCCTGGATCGTGACGCGGTTGCCTTCACTCTTGTTGAACAGCGTCGCTGTGGTCGTACCGGTCGCGTTGACGAGGCCGTAGATCTCGAGCGCGCCGCCGCCATCACCGCCGTCGTCGTCGACCGCGATCGAATTCAGCGTGACCTTGATCTTCTGCGCGACGCGCACGCAGTCCTTGACCTCGTAGTCCGTCGTGAACGACATCCGCGCGGGCGAGTTGTCCTTCAGGTAGCTCAGCTTGTACGCGATCGGGGCGCCGGGGGATTCGCGCGTGTAGTTGCCGCCGGTCTTGATGAAGTCGATCAGCGAGTCGTAGCTGTCGATCGTCTTGACCGCCGTACCGGCATCGCCGCCGAGTATGAACGCGGTGATCTTGCTGCTCGACAGGATGTCCTTGTACGTGACCGACACGTCGCCTTTGACCTCGACACCACCCGAGTACGCGAAGTCGAGCGCGGCACCGAGCTCGGACGCGCTGTACTGCGACTCGAACGTGAACACGATCATGCGGCCGTACGTCACCGACGACACGTAGGCCGGCGGATGCTCCTCGTTCATCTTCGCCTTGACGTCCTCGAGCGACACCGAATTCGCGAACAGCGCGCTCGGCGAGGCCGGCGCGTCCAGGTCGACGGTGTAGTACGCCTGCGTGTAGCGCACGACGTACCGCGAACGGACGTTCTGGCTCTGCCAGTCAAAGCTCGTCTTCAGGCTCGCGAGCCCGAGTGCCCAGCTCGCCTGGACGCCGAGCGCCATGTTGAGCTGCTGTTCGGAGTGCACCTCTTCGATCTCGGAGTAGATGTTTGCGGGCGTCGAGCCGGTGATCTCCGACTGGAGCACGCTAGCCAGCGCATCGCGATACGCCGAGAGGCTCGGCTCGGCGATCGTCGCCTTCTTGGTGCCGCCGAGGTTCTCGAGGCTCACCGAGAACGTCGCGGGCGCGCGGGGCAACACCACCTGCGTGAACAAGCCGCTGACGACCGAGTCGGCGCTGACGATCGCGCCTGGCCACAGCGAGTCCGAGTTCGCGGCGTAGGCGACGATGCGATCGAGCTGCCGCGTCTCTTTGAGGTTCTCGGTCGTGCACGAGTAGTCGCCATCACGCGCGGCCGCGCTCTGACCGCCGGGCACTACCTGCGGCGGATCGACCGGCAGGTACGGCAGCGACTGGATGTACATGTCGATCGCATTGGGGTCGGCGCTGGTGGCGCAGGCTGAAACCAACGTCAGAATCGCGAGCCAGTTAGAGGAGATGCGCATGGGTGGCTAGCGGCCAAGCAAGCCGACTGCCAGATCGCGGCAATGGTCCGACCACGACTGTTTGCGCTCCAAGTGCATGGCAGCCCCGCGCTTGCCGACCGCTGAATGCACAGTGCGGGGTCGGCCCCCATGGCAACAAGAGTTGCCCGGTCACTGCGGTGGCCGCACAATTTTTGGCTCATGCGGGTGCTGTGCTCGGCGATTGTCATTCTCTGCATCAGCCTCACTAGCGCGCACGCCCGAACGGCGACCGGTTACCGGCACGGGCAAAAGACCCGGATCAAGCTGGTCGAGGTCGGCGGCGTCGAGCTCGAAGCGGCAACCGCCACGGCGTTCCGGGCGATGGCGAAGGCGGCCGCCAAGAAGGGGATCGAGCTCGCGATCCGCAGCGGCTTCCGGAGTCACGAGAAGCAGAAGGAGCTGTACCGCGACTACCGGCGCGGCTGGGGCCACCTCGCTGCTCGACCGGGCTACTCGAACCATCAGAGCGGTCGCGCGCTCGACATCTACATCGACGACTACCGCGTGTACGAGTGGCTCAAAGAACATGCGCGCGACTACGGCTTCCGTCGCACGGTCCGCCGCGAGGCCTGGCACTGGGAGTACGTCGGAGGCGAACGCGCCGCTCGACGCGCGACCAGTTAGCGGTAAGGTCTGAGTATGTCGATCACGATCCGTTACTGCAGCGCTTGAGGCTATCGATCCAAGGCTGCCCGGGTGGCAGCCGAAGTGAAGAAGAGCACCGGGCTCGATACCGAGCTGAAGGTTGGCAACTCCGGGGAGTTCACCGTCTGGATGAACGACCGCGTCGTCGCCGAGAAGAAGCTCGGACGGTTTCCGTCGCCCGAGGAATGCGTAGCGGCGATCAAGGCCGCTCTGCCTCCGAGCTAGCGCAAGAACGCTTGTAGATCGAAGCCCGGTTCTTCGACGCGGTCTTGCATGCCCGCGGCGGCGCGAAACGATCGGCACGCGCCGCACGCGAGGCAGAGCCGGATGTCGCGGCCGCCGAGCTTGCCGCCGATGCCATAGATCCGCACGGCGACTTCCTTACAGCTCGGACACTCGTGGTGATAGACGTCCTGCTGCTTGAAGCCGCGCTTGGCGAGCTTGTATTCGATCGTGGCGAGGTCCTCGACGGGCATCGCCGGAAGTATCGCACGCTAATCGCGGTAGCTGCGGTCGAGGCGGTCGAGCTTGCGGAGCAGGCCGGGCCACGCGAGTCCGCCACCGGCCGAGCGGGTGACTTGCTTCGCCATCATCTGCGCGCCGGCCACGATCTTCTGGTCGATCGGGATCAGCTCGCTCGACGCCGCCTGCGCGCGCAGCTGGATCGTGCACGCGCTCTCGAAGATGTACATCAGCAGGAACGCATCCGGGATCGACGGGCCGACGGTGAGCAGGCCGTGGTTGCGCAACATGAAGAAGCTCTTCTCGCCGAGGTCACGCACGAGGCGCGGCTTCTCGCCCTCGAGCAGCGCGACGCCTTCGTAGTCGTGATACGCGAGCGACGACAGCACGAAGATCGATTGCTGCGAGACCGGCAAGACGCCGCCCTTCGTCGCGGACACCGCGACGCCGTTGATGCTGTGCGTGTGCAGGACGCACTTCGCGTCTTCGCGCGCGGCATGGATCGCGCTGTGGATCGTGAAGCCGGCGGGATTGATCTCGTACGGGCTGTCCATCAGCTTCTTGCCCTCGAGATCGATCTTCACGAGGCTCGATGCGGTGACCTCGTCGAACGTCATCCCGTACGGGTTGATCAGGAACTGGTGGCCCTCGCCGGGGATGCGCGCCGAGATGTGCGTGAAGATCAGGTCGTCCCAGCCGTAGAGCGCGACGAGTCGATAGCACGCAGCCAGATCGACACGCAGGTTCCACTCGGCTTCGCTGACCTTGGACTTCACATCGATCATGCGCCGATGCTACGGGAAGGCATGGGCCGTGGTGAAGACGTCGCGAAGGCGATCGCTGCAGATCTCCAAGGCAAGAGCCAGCCGGGCCGGGCCAAGAACGAGAAGGCGTATCTAAAGTCAGACCTCGACCACGTCGGCGTGCCGATGCCAGCGATTCGCTCGACGGTTGTTGCCGCGCTGCGTGATGCAAAGGATCTCACCCGCGCGGAGTTGCTCGCGGCCATCGCCGCGTTGTGGGATGGCGTGCACGAGCACCGGATGGCGGCGATCGAGCTACTCGTCAAGCGACAGAAACTGCTGACGCCCCGCGATGCGAAGCTCGTCGAGAAGCTGCTACGCGATTCGAGGACCTGGGCGTACGTCGACGTGCTCGCGACCCACGGCATGGGCCCGCTCGTCGTCGCCGATCCGTCGCTCGAGCGCACGCTCGACCGCTGGGCAAAGGACGACAACTTCTGGATGCGCCGCTCGGCGATGCTCGCGCTGCTCGGCCCGCTGCGTACCGGCGGTGGCGACTTCGCGCGGTTCGGCCGCTACGCCGACGCGATGCTCGACGAGAAGGAGTTCTTCATCCGCAAAGCGATCGGCTGGATTCTGCGCGAGACGAGCCGCAAGCAGCCGAAGCTGGTGTTCGACTGGCTGCTGCCGCGTGCGGCGCGCGCGTCGGGTGTCACGATGCGAGAAGCCGTGAAGTATCTGACCCCAGCGCAGCGCGCTCGCCTCGGTCGTTAGCGCAGCGCCGCGGCGTGATCGACGATGACGTGGGGCGCCCCACGCTCGAGCGCCTTGCGATAGTCGTCGGCGACCGCGGTCTTGGCGCCGTGACGGTCGAACGCGACGTAGACAGTCTCGACGGTCGCGAGCAGCGGACCATTGAAGCGGTGGAGCTCGGTGGCGATCGTGAACGACGTCGTGCCGACGCGAATCGTGGACACGCGACAGTCGAGGATGTCGTCGTAACGTGCAGACGCCTTCCACTCGACGGTCTGCTTGACGAGCTTCCAGTCGATGCCGGTGACGGCTGGATCGACCGAACCAAACAGCGCGCGCGAGTATTCGCCGACCGCAATATCGACGTAGTCGGCCCACCGCGCGTTGAACACGATGCCTTGCGCATCGCACTCGCTATAGCGGACGCGCAAGAGATAGCGGAACGGGGTCACCCCGCGACGCTATACCGCGCGGCGATTGAACAGGTGCAGGATGATCAACAGAACGACGGCGCCGATGAAGGCGACGAATATCGTTCCGGCCAAACCGCCCCACGGAGCCGACCAACCAGCCGCACGGAAGATGAAGCCGCCGATGAACGCGCCGACGATACCGATGACGATATCGGCGAGCAGGCCGTACCCACCGACGATGAGACCGGCAAGTACACCAGCGATCAAACCAACAATGAGCCAGGTGAGAATATCCATGCTCCTGGGTAGAGCATTGCGCATGCCACGGGTGCGTCCTCGTGGTGCCGCGCGTCGGCGCCTGCGCATCGGAGGACGTCCGAGTGCGCGCGAGCACGGCGCTCAGCGGGCTTCGCGCAGTAGGCGCTCGGCATTCTCTTTCGAGATCACCGCGGGCGGATCGACGACCCGCTTCAAGAGCTCGACGTAGACCGGATCACTCTTCAGCGCGCGGCGGACGAGCGGCAAACCGGCGTCGTATTGGCCGCCACCGGCGAGCGAGACACCGGCCCAGAACGCCATCTCGGTGTTGTTGGGCTCCATGCGTGTCGCGGTCGTGTAGTGCTCGGCGGCGCCGGCGATGTCGTTCTTCTCGAGCGCAGCATCGCCCTTGTTCATGTGGTCGTAGGCGCGCGCGAGCGTGACGAGGCGGTGCAGCTCTTTGAGCGGCTCGGCGGCGTCCTCGACGCGCAGATCGAGCTTCTTCTCGGCCCACGGCTTGTCGGTCTTGTTGCCGCTGACGATCAGGATCGCCGCGGATTGGCATCCGCGCAGGTCGCCGCCCGTAGCCTGCGCGGCGTCGAGTGCCGCGAGCATGCGATCGGCGAGATCGCCCTTCGTCGTCTCGAACGCCTGCGCCATCGCGGGCACGACCTTGTCGTTCGCCATGATGTTTGCCTGCACCGTGTAACCATCGCCGGTCTTGCTGCTCGCAAACGCGATGCACTTCGCGCCGGTGTGCGACGCGACGCGGCCTTGCGCATCGACGAAGCCGAGCTGGCGCGTCGCGCTTTGTGGATCGGCGGCAGTGAGCTGCGCGATCGCGTCGGCGGGTGCAACACCATCGCGCATGAGCGCGAGGCCCTTCGGCCCGTAGCCCGGTTCGGCGAACGCTTGGGTCGCGACCGCGCCGACGCCGGGCTCCGCCCACGTGACAGCGCTGCCGACCGAGAACCAGTGAGACTGCACCGCGACGCCGAGATCGCCGGTCACTGGATCGCGGGCGACGATCGAAAACGTATTCGTCGGCCGTACCGACGAACCGCCGAGCGTGCCGAGCGGCGTAGGGGCAGCTACGTAGTGACTCTCGCCGCGGCAGTAATCACCGCTCGGCGTGGCAGATTTCGTCGAGCCTTTACAGGCGGTCAACGCGATCAAGAGTAGGAGGGCTCGCATGCCGCCGACTGTATGGGAAACTGCCGGCGTGAGGTGCCTCGTCGTGCTCGCTCTCGCTGCGTGTGGAGGCACGCCGAAGCCTGCATCGACCGAATCGGGCCGGCCGCCGTACCTGGCGCTGCTGCAGCACGGTCAACGGTGGTCGCTGCCGATCGAGACCGTCAATGGCGAGCACCGCGGTGATGCGTGGGCGGCGACCAGCACCGAGCGCGGCGCGCTCACGTGCGAGGTCGCTGACGTGAAGACGATCGCCGACGCCACGATGTCGCACGTGCAGTGCGCGCCGCCGTACGCCGGGCTACTCGTCGTCGGCTACTGGGTCGCGACGCCGGCAGGTCTCTATCACCCCGCGCTTCCCGTCGATGACGTCGACGAGCTCACGCTACTCGGCGAGAACGATCTGCTGCTGACCGCGAAGCCGAAGGAGCGCGAGCACAGTCAGGCGACCGCCGGTATGCAGCACGCGATCGAGGCGTTTCGCTTCAAGCAGAGCTGGTGCATGCGCGATGCGGTGGTCACCGAAGAAGATCGCCGCCACTTCACGCTCTGCGTCGATGGATCGGGCATGACCGGTGGCGGCGAGCTGGTTGTCAGCGGCACCGACCACAGCTGGCACCGCTCGACGTTCGGTGTGGTCGCCGACGATCCCGACGATCCGACGACCGGTCACGACGACTGATCGTGCTCGGCGATGATCCGCTCGGCTTGCTCGATGTCGTGGCGGCGCGCGGCGCGGCGATAGATCACCGCGAGTACGACGAGCGCTGCGACGCCGAACGCCGACGCAACCACCCAGACGACGTGGAGATAGTGATGATCGTGGCCGCCGAGCATCGCTAGTTCCCGAACATCGTGTCGAAGCCGCCATTGAACCGGGTGACCGCGCTGATGATCGGCGACGCGACTGCGACGTACTGCAGGAGCGCTGCGACGAACAGCGTCACGAGGACGCCGACGGCGAGTAGCGACGCCGCGCGACCGCTGGTCTCGCTGCCGGTCTGCGCGAGCACGCGCCGGCGGACCGCTCGCCCGAACAGCAGCGTTGCGGTTGCGAGCGCGATGAACACCGAGCCCAGCGCGATCGGCACGCCCGCTTTCGAGCTCGTGTGGTAGTAGATCGCGACGAGCGGCGCGAGCGTCGCGAGCACGAGCGTGCCGCCGAAGATCGCCAGCGCGAACGCGCTCGCCAGCTCGACGGCCGGCAGCTTCGCATTCGTCAGTCGCAGCGCGACGAGTCCGGCGGGCAGCGCGGTCAGCGCCGACAACAGAATCACCATCGGCACCTTGTACGCATTCGCGGCCGCGAGCGCGGGTGACGCGCTACCCGCCGCGACTCCCCACAGCGACGACAGCGCGAGTGCCGCGACGAGCGCGAGTACCGCGAGCATCGTTTCCTGCGCGCGCGTGACCGGGCGGGCGAGGTGCCCACCGCAGGTCAGCGTCATGAGCTGAGACAGACGGTTTGTTTCCATGCCGACCTCTGGTAGCAACAGGCGTGCAATCCACCTCCTGCTCGCGCTTGCCGTGCGCTGCCGCCGTCTGCTTGCTCGTGCTGTGGTCCGCATGCGCCACGTCACATAGATTCACAGCAGACGACGATGCGGCGGTCCGGCACGTGCTCACCGCGCAACAGGAGGCGTGGAATCGCGGCGACCTCGAAGCGTACATGAGTGGCTACCTGAATTCGCCCGAGCTCGTGTTCACGTCGGCGAGCAAGATCCGGCGCGGCTGGCAGGAGACGTACGACAAGTACAAGACGAAGTACGGCTCCGACAAAGCGACGATGGGGAAGCTCGCGTTCGAGATCCTCGGCGTGCAACAGCTCGGCGCCGACGGCGCGATCGTGCTCGGCCGCTGGACGCTCACCGAGACGCCGAATGCCGGCTCTGGCGTGTTTTCCGTCGCGTTGCGCCGCACCGAGCGCGGCTGGCTCGTCGTTCACGATCACACGTCGAGCGATTAGCGCTGTCACATCGGTCGCGAGCCGGCACTACAGAGCATGAAGCCGAACGCTCTGCTCTTGTTTCCACTACTTGCCGCATGCACCGACCTCGACATGGTCGAGATCACCGAGCAGGACGTCGTTCTGCCTGCGACGAAAGTCTGCGCGCAGGACGTGGTGTTGCACCCGACGAGCGATTATGTGGCGCTCGCGTCGCTGCATCAGGACTTTCCGAACGGTGGGGCTCGGCTGATCAGCGCGACCATGCTCGGGACGGTGACCTCGAGCTCGGGCAGCGCGTCGCCGATGCAGGGTCTTCGCATCTCGTGCGTCGGGCCCGAGAACCGAATGATCCAGACGACCGAGAACGCGATCAAAGGCGGTGGCTCGCTGGCAACGAAAGCATCGCTCACGATCACCGGCCCCGGCAGCTGGGACTGCACGCTCGGTGGCATCACGATGCACACTGGCGCGGCACTCGCGATCACCGGCAGCGAGACATGCCTGTCGTCGGCCGTCAGCGATGCGCAGGACTGGCCGCACTGGCCGGCGGATAGCGCGAACGTCGGCGACGGCCAGCGCGTCCGCGCGGGCTACTCCACATACGTGCTCAAACATGACTACGCGCTCGCGTCGGACGTCGCGACGTTCGGTGTTCGCGGCAACATCGAGCTCACCGACATCACCGGCGACGCATCAGGCACCAATATCGCCGAGTGCATGGACTCCACCGCCGATCCGACCGCACCTGCGTACCCGCGCCTCTACATCTCGGCGCAACAGAAGAGCACGACGGGCTACTGCGGCTCGCGCGTCGTCGGGCCCTACCTCAATACGACGATCAGCGCCAAGTCACACCACAAGAAGGTGTATCCGGTGCTCGATAACGTGCCGGTGTCAAACGCGCTCGGCTGCTTGCCGACGTTCGAGGTCAAGGTGATGGTCAGTGCGCTCGCCGGCGGCAACGCGCTCTGCTTCCACGCGGCACGCTACAGCAACGTCGTTGTCGTGCCGCAGAGCTACGACGGTCCGGTCAACGCGCTGAACTAGACGCCGCTCGGCACGAGCGACGGCATCATGCGCGCGACCTCGGTCGGCGTGATGCCGAGCCGGCGCGCGTAGTCGGTGACCTGGTCGGCTTGCATGCGGCCGACCGCGAAGTAGCGCGCGTCGGGATGCGCGAAGTAGAGACCGGACACCGATGCCGTCGGCAACATCGCGTAGCTCTCGGTCAGCGTCACGCCATGGTGCTGCGCGTTGTCGAGCAACGCGAACAGCGTGCCCTTCGGCGTGTGATCGGGGCAGGCGGGATAGCCGAACGCGGGACGGATGCCGCGGTACTTCTCCGCGATGATGTCGTCGTGCGTGAGGCCCTCGCTCGCGCCATAGCCCCACTCGACGCGCGCGCGGTGATGCATGTGCTCGGCGGCGGCCTCGGCGAGGCGGTCTGCGAGCGCCTTGGTCATGATCGCGGAGTAGTCGTCGTGCTGCGCTTCGAACGAGCCGGCGAGCTCGTCGACGCCGAGGCCCGCGGTGACGATGAACGCACCGACGTAGTCTTTGCCCGGAGTCGGCGCCACGAAGTCGGCGAGGGACAGGCACACGTCCTTGTCTTCTTGCTGGCGCAGCATCGGGAAGCGCTTGTCGCCGACGACGAGGTCGTCGCCCTCGGCGTGCGCGGGGAAGAAGCCGTAGGTCGCGCGTGCGCGCAACAGCTTGCCGCCGACAATGCGCTGGAGTAGGGCCTGGCCGTCCGCAAATACCTTGCGAGCAGCGTCGCCCTTCTTCGGGTCGTCGAGAATCGCCGGGTAGCGTCCCGACAGCTCCCACGTGTGGAAGAACGGCGACCAGTCGATCCACTTCGCGAGCTCGGCGAGATCGAGGTCGACGTTCTTGATGCCGGTGAACGCGGGCTTCGCCACGGTCGTGAAGTCCGGCTTCATCCGGCGCGCGCGCGCGTCTTCGAGCGAGAGCAGCGGCCGCTTCTGCGTAGCGACGAATGCCTCGCGCTGCGACGCCTGCTTCGCTGCGACCTCGGCGAGGTAGTTCTCGCGCTCGCCCGACATCAGCTTGCCGAGCACGCCGACCGCGAGCGATGCGTCGGGCACGTGAACGGTCGAGCCGGCATACGCGGGCGCGATCTTGACCGCGGTGTGCTTGCCGCTCGTTGTCGCGCCGCCGATGAGCAGCGGCACCTTCATGTTGCGCCGGGTCATCTCGGATGCGACGCCGATCATCTCGTCCAGCGACGGCGTGATCAGGCCCGAGAGACCGACGAGGTCCGCGTCGAGCTCCGCTGCGGTGTCGAGGATCTTGTGCGCTGGCACCATGACGCCGAGGTCGGTGACCTCGTAGCCGTTGCAACGCAGGACGACGCCGACGATGTTCTTGCCGATGTCGTGGACGTCGCCTTTGACGGTGGCGATCACCATCTTGCCCTTCGCCGCGCGCATGCCGGTGCGCTGCTTCTCCGCCTCCATGAGTGGCTCGAGGATCGCGACGGCCTTCTTCATCACGCGCGCGCTCTTCACGACCTGCGGCAGGAACATCTTACCCGCGCCGAAGAGATCACCCACCACGCCCATGCCATCCATGAGCGGGCCTTCGATGACCTTGAGCGGCACCTTGAGCTTGTCGAGCGCTTCCTGAGTGTCTTCGTCAATGAAGTCCGTGATGCCACGCAGCAAGGCGTGCTCGAGACGCTTCTCGACCGGCGCTTCCCGCCACGCGAGGTCGACGTCCTGTTTTTTCGCGCCGGTCTGTCCTTTGAACTGTTCCGCGTAGTCGACGAGGATCTCCGTGGCGTCCGGGCGGCGGTTGAGCAGCACGTCCTCGACCTTCACGAGCATGTCCTGCGGGACATCCTCGTACACTTCGAGCATGCCCGCGTTCACGATGCCCATGTCCATGCCCGCCTTGATGGCGTGGAACAGGAACGCGCTGTGCATCGCTTCGCGCACCTTGTTGTTGCCGCGGAAGCTGAAACTGATGTTGCTGACGCCGCCGCTGACCTTCGCGCCGGGCAGGTTCTGCTTGATCCAGCGCGTGGCGTTGATGAAGTCGAGCGCGTAGTTGTTGTGTTCCTCCATCCCGGTGGCGACGGTCAGGATGTTCGGATCGAAGATGATGTCCTGCGG
>DASUFX010000803.1:0-4758 GCA_036274355.1 Kofleriaceae bacterium
GTTCGAGCGCAGGCCGAAAGATCTGTACTTCGGCATCGGCAACAACGGTGACACCCCCGAGGCACGCTACCGCGAACAACTCGCGCGTGGCGCGGCAACGCTCGACATGAAGCGTACCGACGCGTTCCACGTCCGGGTTGCCGGCGCATTTACCAACCTCGACTTCGACGATTCGAAGGAGGGCCCACCGATCCAGATGCTCTATCCGCCGAGCATGCTGACGGGCTTTACCGGGACGCGGAACCTGTATGCCGAGCTCGAGCTGCGCTACGACACGCGTCGGATCACGAACACGCTCGAGCAGATGGGTGTGTTGGCCGATGCGTTTGGCGGCCGCATCTATCAGCTCGAGGCAGGCAGCGACTACTGGCGCTACGGCGGCGAAGCGATCCACTTCCAACCACTCGGTATTGGCCGCACGCTTGCCACGCGGCTCCATTTCGAAAGCGTGTCCGGCTCCTATAACGACGTCGCGTTCAATCAGCTTCCCGAGCTTGGCGGCAAGATGCTGCTGCGTGGGTATGCGGTAGACCGATTCCGTGACCGCGTCGCGATCGCGAGCTCCGTCGAGTACATGTGGGACATCAGCTCGTTCGTGCTCGCGAGCCTGTTCGTCGATGCCGGACGCGTCTACCCGGCGTTGGACGAGCTGACGTTCGATGACATGCGGCTCGGGTACGGCGCGTCGCTACAGCTCGTCGATCGCCGCCGCTTTCTTGCGGGCGTCAGTGTCGCATCGTCGATCGATGGCGGGGTGTTTCTAAACCTGGTGCTCGATCCGATCTACGAGCCCGAAGCGCGGGTGAAGCAGAAGTGAGGCTCCCGCTCCTCCTCCTTGTTGTCGTCGCGTGCTCGGGCGCACCGCCTGTGCCGCACGTCCGGTACGCCAATGCGCCGGCAATCGAAGTTGTCAACGACCGCCGCGATGTGCGCAAGAAGCCCGTGGAGGTTCCGTACGAGCGCTACCTCGAGAACTTCGACGGATCGTTCCATCGTCTGATGACCCGGAAGCTCGAGCTCAAACGTCCCGAGCGCGCGCGCGGTGTGAACGCGCTCGATGAAGTTCCCGATTCGACCTGGTTCACGAATCGGATCGGCGTACGCGAGGTCTCGGTTGCCGAGATCGCCACGGTGCCCGGCAGCATCGGCACACCGGAGAATTACAAGCCGTGGACGATCATCAGCAGCAAGGTTGGTGGCTTGACGGTCGGCTTCATCATGAAGGACACGCGCGGTGAAAAGTTCCTGCTCAAGTTCGATCAGCGCAGCTTTCCCGAAGCCGAGACCGCCGCGCAGATCGTGATGGGCCGGCTCCTCTGGGCCATCGGCTACAACGTCACCGACGACTACATCGTTCACCTCCGTCGCGAGGATCTCGTGCTGGCGCCCGATGCGGTCGACAAGAATCCAGAAGGCGTCGAGGTCAAGCTCGACGACCACCGCCTCCAAGCGCGATTGGCGACTATCAATATCAACAAGGACGGCTCGATGCGTGCGCTCGCCTCGCGTTATCTCGAAGGCAAGCCCCTCGGTGGGCACCCGCCGGAAGGCGTGCGAAGCGACGATCCGAACGATCGCATCCCCCACGAGCTACGGCGCGACTTGCGCGGCACGCAGGCGATCTTCGCGTGGCTCGACCATAGCGACGTGCACACCGGCAACACGCTGGACATGTGGGTCAGCGATCCGGAGAACCCGAGCTGGCACTACGTGAAGCACTACTTCATCGACTTCGGCATCGCGCTCGGCTTCGGTGCCGCAAAGAACAAGAACCCGCGGTACGGCTACGAGTACGAGGTCGACTGGTCCGCGATGGCGAGGTCGCTATTCTCACTCGGGCTCGTGCAACGGCCATGGGAGGACCGCAAGCGGCCTCAGCTGCGCGGCATCGGCACCTACGACATTGCCAGATATGATCCTGGTACATGGAAGCCGCTGACGCCGATGTACACGCCGATACGAGTCGCAGATCGCATCGACAACTTCTGGTCGTCCAAGATCTTCATGAAGATTCGCCGTCAGCACATCGAGGCGGCAGTCGACGCCGCACAGCTAAGCGACCCGCGCGCACGGGCCTGGCTTGTCGAAGCGCTGATCGCGCGCCAGCGCAAGACGGCGAAGTACTGGTTCGAGCGGGTCAACCCCGTCGACGAGATTCACGTCGTCGACGGTGGCCTCTGCTTCAAGGATCTCTCGCTCACCTACGCATTCGAGCCGATCGCGACCACGCGTTACACCGTCACGTCGTACAACCGCCGAGGCAAGCGCGTGGTCGCAACGGCGTCGTTTGCGGCCCGCGGTGACGTGAGCTGTGCGCCGCTCGCGCTCGCGGACGACGTCGACAGCTACACGATCGTGCGCGTGGTCACGAGGCGTCCGAACTTCAAGCGCGCGACGTTTGTCTATGTCGCGCGTGCGCTCCCGACTGCCCCACCGCGCGTGATCGGAATCTGGCGGCAGTAATCGTGCGTAGAGCGCGGCACCTGCATTGCAGCTATCCGCTGTAGTGCGACGAAATGCAGCCATATCGAACCGTCTCGAACGTTGGCTAAGCCCTTTCACGACCGTTCACCCCGGCGAAGGCGCGCGGGCGGTTCTGCTGCTCGTCTGCATATTTCTGATCATGACCGCGTTCTACGTCATGAAGACGGCGCGCGAAGCCCTGATCCTCACCGGCGGCACGTTCGGCCTCCACGGCGACGAGCTCAAGACGTACGCGACCGGGGCGATGGCGCTCCTCTTGATCGTCCTCGTTCCGGCCTACGACGCGCTCGCCGACCGTCACCGTCGGATCCGGTTCATCAACTTGACGTACATGGTTCTGCTCGGGTCGCTGATCGCGTTCTTTCTGATGGGCGAAGCGGGACTGCCGATCGGCTTCGCGTACTTCGTGTGGTTCGGCCTGATGAGCGCCTTCATGGTGGCGCAGTTCTGGTCGTACGCGACCGACGTCTACACCGAGGAGCAGGGCAAACGGCTGTTCGCGTTGATCGCGACCGGCGGCACGCTCGGCGCGATCGTCGGTCCGAACATCGCGAAGCTCGCGAGTACGTTCACGTTGATGCCGGTCGCGGCGACCTTGCTCGTGTTTGCGATCATCTTGTTCAATGTCGTCGAGCACCACGCACCACGCGAACGGCGACAAAAGGATCCGATCGAAGGCCCGGGTGGCTTCGCGCTCGTCGTCGGGGATCGCAGCCTGCTTCTGATCGCAGCGCTGCTGCTACTCGCGAACATCGTCAACTCGACGGGCGAGTACTTGCTGTCGCATGCGGTGCGCGAGCACGCGATGGCGCTCGTGCCGGGTACAGACGCCGTCGCCGAAGCGCAGCGCCGCGAGGTCATCAAGTCGTTCTACAGCGACTTCTTCTTGGTCGTGAACACACTCAGCTTCCTGGTACAGGCGTTCCTGGTGTCGCGCGTGATCGACAAGATGGGCGTCCGGCGTGCACTGTTCATCCTCCCGGTCATCGCATTCGGTGCGTATGCGGCGATCGGGTTGATCGGCGGGCTCGCAGTCGTGCGAGCAGCGAAGACTGCCGAGAACGCGGCCGACTATTCGGTCCAGAACACGGTCTGGCAGACGCTGTTCCTGCGTACCGATCGCGCCGTCAAGTACAAGGCAAAGGCGACGCTGGACACGTTCTTCGTGCGGTGCGGCGACGCCCTGTCTGCAATCGTGGTCGCGGTCGGCATCCATCAGCTGCACTTCGGTTCGCGCGAGCTAGCGTTCGTCAACCTCGGTCTCGTCATCGCGTGGCTCGCGGTGGCCGTGTCGATCGCCCACACCGAACGCTTCCTGAAGCGCGAGCCCCACGAGCGCCGCTCGATGCGGCACACGAGCGGCCTCATCTATCAGTCGTCGTCGAAGAGAATGCGCCGCGGCGGTGTATCGACATCGTCGAGCTGGCCCGACCGCACGACCCAGACGAATGCGAGCACGGCGCCGCCGGCGATCAATAGCGCGAGTGGCAGTACGACATAGAGCGCGGTCATCGGTTCTCCTTGCGGAACGCGCGCGAGCGCAGCGAATTGGCGAGCACGGTGAGTGAGCTCGCCGGCATCAGTAGTGCGGCGATCAACGGATGGATCACACCGGCGATCGCAAGCGAGCCCGCGATGAGGTTGTACGCGAGCGACAGCTTCAGGCTGCGCCGGATCGTGACGAGCGTCGCGGTCGCACCCGCTGCCGTCGCGGCGATGCCAGCGATCGACGGCTCACGCAGATACACGTCGGCCGCGTCGATCGCGACCTCGGCCGCACCCGACACGGCGATACCGCAGGTAGCGGCAGCGATCGCAGCGGCATCGTTGACACCGTCGCCGACCATCGCGACCGGGCCCTGCTCGCGCTCGGCCTCGACGATCGCGAGCTTGATCTCGGGCGCGACCTCGCCGATGCAGCGCTCCGCGGGCAGCTCGAGCTCGCGACCGACCGCTTCGACGACCCGGGCGTCGTCGCCGGACAGGATCTCGACTCGCCAGCCGAGGTGCTCGAGCGCACGCATCGCGACGCGCGCATCGTTGCGGATGCCATCCGCGATACCTGCAATCGCGACGATCGCGCCGTCGACAGCGATCGCGATCGGTGTTTGCGCCTCGCGCGTCACGTCGTTGATCCAACGCTCGATCTCGTCGCGCACGCGCGGGCATTGAGTGCGCACCCACGCGGGCGATCCGACGAGCACGCGATGGCCGCGCACGGTGCCACGCACTCCCTGCCCGAGCTCCTCTTGCATATCGGTTGCGGTGGCGCCC
>DASUFX010000804.1:0-4349 GCA_036274355.1 Kofleriaceae bacterium
CGGATCACGGTGCCGCGCCCAGGTTCGCGTGCGGCGTAGATCGCGCGGCCGAGTGCCGGGCTCAACGCGGGGTGGACGAGGCGCAGGATGCTGCGGGTGAGCTCGCCGGCCGAGTACTTGAAGTACGCGCGAGCCGGTGCATTGGTGTGTAGCACGTCGAGCGTGCCATCGATGAGCACACTCGCGAGTGCGTAGTGCGCGAGCGCATGGTCATGAAGCTCGCCCGGATCAGAAGGCGTCGCCGCGACTGCGACGGAGCTCGTGCCCGTACGCGGTGACACGCGCCGGAACGGCGACGTGCGGCGTTGATAGATGTGATGCTTCTCGTCGATCGGCGTGAAGTGCGAGTCTCGTGCGCGCTCGCCGGGACCGAGCAGCAGCAGCCCGTCCGGGCGCAGCGCGAAATGAAATGTTTCCAGCGCGTGCTCCTGCGCGTCATCGTTGAGCTCGAGCAGCAGCCCGCGCGAAGCGACGAGGTCAAGACGCGAGAACGGCGGATCGCGCAGCACGTTCTGTGCGGAAAATTCGGTGATTCCGCGGAGCGCGGGACTCACACGATAGTGATCCTGCTCGTGGGTGAAGAAGCGTTGCAGCCGTTCCTCGCTGACGTCGGTCGCGATCGCATCGGGATAGATCCCTACGCGGGCCTCACGTAGCGCTTCTTCGTCGATGTCCGTGGCGAAGAGCTGGATGGTCGGTGCGTTGCGGGTGCGCGATGCGTGCTCGTTCAGCAACATCGCGAGCGAGTACGCCTCTTCTCCCGTGGCGCAGCCCGGAACCCAAACGCGAATCTGATCGCCGGCGCCTTTACCCTTGAATAGCCGCGGCACGATGTCATTCGCGAGTAGCTCGAACGCCTGCGGATCGCGAAAGAAGTCGGTGACGCTGACCAAGAGCTCGCGAAACAGCCGATCGAGCTCGGTCGGATGATCGCGCAGGTAGCGGCTGTATGCGTCGATCGAGCCGACCTCGGCGATGAGCATGCGACGCAGGAGCCGCCGAAATAGCGTGCCGCGTCTGTACGCATTGAAGTCGTTCCCGGTCCGCGCGTAGAGCATCATCAGGATCTCGGCGAATGCTTCGCCGTCACCGGTTCCCGCAGCGCCGAACGGCTCCTCGGGTCCGTCGGCTTCGCTCTCACGCGTCAATGAGACCAAGCGAGGACCGATTTCGGGGACCGGCAGGACGAGATCGATGATGCCGGTCGCGCTCGCGATCCGCGGCAGCTCGTTGGCTTCGTCCTCGACACCTGCCTGACAGATCGTGATGCCACCTGCTTCCTTTACTCGCTTCGCCCCGAGTACGCCGTCGGAGCCGCGGCCGGCAAGGATCACGGCGGCGCAGTCGGGGCCTAGCGAATCGGCCAGTGATCGCAGCAGCCGATCGCGGCTTCCGTGGCCGTCCGGTTGATCGATGGCGAGCCAGCTCTTGTGGATCGCAATCTCGCGATCCTTGGGCAGGACATAGATATGCTCGGGCTGCAGCGTCATCGATCGCTGAACGTCGACAACCGGAACGGGCGCCGCGTCGCGCAGCCGTTTCGCAAGCTGGCGTGCATCCGGCATCGCAAAGACGAGCGCAAGTCCGGGTTGTGCCGGAAGGCTACGTACGATCTGCTCTGCGGCCGCACCATCGCGCCCCACCACGACAGCGACTCGGAGTGGTGCCTCCGACATAAAGGCGAACTGCACCACAGGCTTCAAACGACAGCAAGCATGTGTTCACAAACACACTGTGATGCCGCTACGGGACATTACGTACGTCGAAATTTCATCCTCGGTGTAGATGCGGTGCAATCGTGGAATGAGCGCAATTCTTGGCGCCGCATATTGTTGCGGTAGCGGTGTCGAGGCAGCACACGGTGCGCGAAGTAGGGTTCCGCCATGCGCATCGCCGTCTTCGATACCCGTCGTCACGACCGCATGGCCCTCGAAGAGGCGAGCTCGGCGCACCGCCACGAGCTCACGTTCCTCGAGCCACGCCTCACGGCGCAAACGGCAACGCTCGCGGAGGGCTTCGACGTCGCATGCTCGTTCGTCAATGATCACGTCGATCGCGCTGCGCTCACATTATTGAGCGATGGCGGCGTGCGGCTGATCGCGCTGCGCTCTGCCGGCTACAACCACGTCGATCTAGAAGCTGCCACCGAGCTCGGCTTGACCGTGGTGCGCGTGCCGGAGTACTCGCCGTACGCGGTCGCGGAGCATGCGGTCGCGCTCGTGCTCACGCTTGATCGCAAGATCCATCGCGCGTATGCGCGCGTGCGGGAAGGCAACTTCTCGCTCGACGGGCTGCTCGGCTTCGATCTCCACGACAAGACCGTCGGCATCGTTGGTACCGGACGCATCGGTGCGGCTGCTGCGCGCATCTTCGCGGGCTTTGGCTGCCGCGTACTCGCCTACGATTTGCGCCCGCAGTCCGAGCTGCCTGTCGAGTACGTGCCGCTGGACGAGCTCTACGCACGCTCCGACATCATCTCGCTTCACGTCCCGCTCACGCCGGCGACACATCACATGATCGACGCGGCCGCGCTCGCGCGCATGCAGCCCGGCATCATGCTGATCAACACGAGCCGTGGCGCGTTGATCGACAGCCGCGCGTTGATCAGCGCACTCAAGACCTGCCACATCGGTTCTGCCGGTCTCGATGTCTATGAAGAAGAGGAGGGCGTGTTCTTCGAAGACCTGTCGGACAAGGTGCTGCAGGATGATGTACTCGCGCGCCTGCTCACGTTTCCCAACGTCGTTATCACCTCGCACCAGGGGTTCTTCACCCGCGAGGCCCTGGCGGCGATCGCGTCGACGACGTTAGCGAACGTCGACGCGTTCGAACGGGGTGAGCCGCTGGTCAACGAGGTTCGAGCTCAGCGCCGTTGATCAGAGCGATGCGATCCACTCGCGGATCGCACGCTCGGCCTGCGGCATGTTCGTGTGCACTGCCGCGTGCTGACGCTGGAACTTGATCTCGTGAGTCTGCTCGAGCTGCCGTAGCAAACGACCGACGTCTTTTAGCGCCGGCAAGATACCGAGCAGCTTGTACTCGTCACGTCCGTGCACGAATGCAATGTCGGTCACTCGGATCCATGAAGAGCGCCCACGATGCACGAAGTGCACGCCCCATTCCTCGGTGTAGATGTTGAGGTGGAAGCGCGTCGCTCGCGTCTCGTCGAAATCGGTCGGTGCGCGGTCATTCATCACGTCGAGTGCGATCTCGACGTGCCAGCGTGTTGGCGACGACATGCCGCGCGTGCGCAGCCACGTCGCTGCTGCGAGTGCACCTGCCGTCGTGGTCGACGCGCCACCACTACTGCTTGCTGCTACGGGCTTGCGTTCGACAGCTCGCCTGCCGCTTGCAGCTCGCTCGCGCGAACTACTACTCATGAGCTTTCACCTCTATATCCCGATCGTAGTGCTTGCGAGCCTCGATCGACTCGCAGAAGCGATCCGCGCAGCGCTGCTAGGTCAGCTCAACTAACCCGAGGTGTGGCAGACAAGCACGATCGGGCGCGTGCGCACACTGCAGTCAACGGGGTCGAGCCCCGGCGACACACCTCAGCGGTGCGCACGCGGGGGACGTTGATGATCGTAGGCAGACTGTGTAACAGCAGATCGAGCAGTGGGTTCTCACAAGATCCTGGTCGTCGATGACACGCCGGCGAATCTGGTGGCTGCCGAAGCGGCCCTCGCACCGCTCGAGCGGCCGATCGTGATGGCGCAGTCCGGTGAAGAGGCGCTCGGCCATCTGCTCGACCAGGACTTCGCGCTCGCATTGCTCGACGTGCACATGCCAAACATCGATGGCTACGAGCTCGCGCGCATGATCCGCTCGCGCGAGCGCACCGAGCACATGCCGATCATCTTCATCACGGCACACGCGCACGATGAAGCGTCGGTGTTGCGCGCGTATGACCTCGGCGCAGTCGATTTCCTGTTTCGGCCGGTGATTCCGGCAGTGCTTCGCGCGAAGGCATCGGTGCTCGTCACCTTACAAGAGCGCAATGTAGAGCTCGCGAACGAACGTGTCGAACGTGATCGCGAGCAGGCCGCACATCAAGAGCTCGCGCGGCTCAACCGGGCGCTCGCCGAGTACGATCGGCGCAAAGACAGCTTTATCGCGATCCTCGCGCACGAGCTCCGCAATCCGCTCGCGTCGTTGCGTACGTGTGTCGATCTCATCCGCGCGGCTCCAACGCAACCGCTCACGCCGCGACAGATCACGGCGCTGGACCGACAAACGAACGTGCTGATGCGGCTCGTCGAGGACTTGCTCGACGTCTCCCGCATCAAGGCAGATAAGATCGAGCTGCGACCGGAGCTCGTCGACCTCGTCGGTCTGGTCGAGGCGGCGAT